>CAYONK010000687.1:0-2508 GCA_964405285.1 uncultured Ardenticatenaceae bacterium | reverse complement strand
CGCCCCTGGCCCGCGCCGACGCCATGCGCAACCTGATTGACCTGGCCGAAGACCTGCTGGCCGACCGCGACATCGCCCTGGCCTTCCTGGAAACCGGACTGCTCGGCACAGATGATTTTCTCTACTACGTCCCCTGGATGCAGGCTACCTACATCATGGCCGCCAACGTCGAGGCGCTGCAATACCTGCCCGCCGGGGCGGACGTGAACGCCCTCACCTGGGAGGAATTCGGCGATTGGTGTCAGAATATGCTGGCGGAGACGGGCGAACCGCGCTGCGGCCTGCCCCACGCCGGTCTATTTAACCGCTTCTTGCAAGGCTACCTCTGGCCTTCGTTCACCGGCGGCATGGTCAGCACCTTCCAGAGCGATGAGGCGGTGGGGATGTTGGAATGGGCGCGGGACAGCCTGTGGCCGGCCATCCATCCCCAATCCATCAACTATGCCTTCATGCAAGAGCCGCTGCTCTCTGGCGAGGTGTGGGTCGCTTTTGACCACACCGCCCGCCTGATTGACGCCTTTAACGCCGAGCCGGACAACTTTGTCGCCTTCCCGGCCCCGGCCGGTCCGGCGGGGCGTGGTTTCATGCCGGTGGTCGTTGGCCTGGGCATCCCGGCCGACGCGCCAGACCCGGCAGCGGGCGCGGCGTTGATTGAGTACCTGACCCGGCCGGCCGTGCAGGAGCGCATCTTGAAAGAGTTGGGCTTCTTCCCGGTGGTGGGCGGCGTGGACTTCTCCGACCTGCCTGCGGGCGTAGCCATTGAAGCGGGCGCGGTGACGGCGCAGGCCAACGCCCCGGACGCCTTACCCGCGCTGCTGCCGGTGGGCCTGGGCGAGCGCGGCGGCGAGATCAACCAGATTTTCCGCAATGCGTTCGACCGGATTGTCCTGAATGGCGAAGCCATCGCCACAGTGCTGGCCCAGGAAGCGGCCAATCTGCAAGCCTTGATGAACGAAACCGGCGCGGCCTGTTGGGCGCCTGATCCGCCCAGCGATGGGCCGTGTCAGGTTCGGTAGAAGAACAGTTAACAGTGAACAGTTAACAGTCAACAGTTGACTGTTAACTGTTCACTCTCTCTGCGGGGTCTTATGAGCGATCCAGAAGGGAACAATAAGCGGAAGAGGCGGTTTAACTGGATACCTTACCTGCTCATCCTGCCTTCGGTTATCTACCTCATGCTCTTTTTTGCCTGGCCGATGGTGCAGGCGCTGCGGCTGGCGATTTGGGAGGAGAACGCGCTGCTGACGCTGCGCGAGGAGGCGGACCAGGACAGCCCGGTGGCTGACCGGCTGCCTCAGGGCAGCCAGGTGGCGATTCTGGACCGCCAGGGCAATTTCATCCCGCCGGAGTTGTTGGCCGAGCGGCGGACGATGCTGACTGAGCTTTGGTTTGAACTCAGCGGCGAGGATGAGGCGGGGCGGGCGGTGACGGGCTGGGCGCCGGAGAGCCGGGTGCGGGTGCGGGAGGAGGCGGCCGATGGCACGCCATTGACCGGCTCGATTCGCACGCGCATTGGGGCGGCGGCCGACCCGTTGACCAGTCTGTACAGCGAACCGAATGATGATAGTGAGGTGATGGGGCGGTTGGCGGCGCAAACGGCCGTTTCCATCCTCGACCAGGTGACGCTAGAAGTGTGGTATCTCGTCCAGGGGGAGCAAGATGGCGAACTGGTCACCGGTTGGGCGCCCTCGCGCTACATCCAGGTCTTTGGCGATGGGGAGAATGGGCGCATTGACCGGGGCGACAGCGGCCAGTTGACTGCCAAGTACTTTCAGCGCATGGTCAACGACCGCTTTTTCCGGCCGGCGTTGGGGACCACCATCCTGCTGATCCTGATCATCATCCCCACCCAATTTGTCCTGGCGGTGATCATGGCGCTGGTGGTGCAGGCGCGGCTGAAGGGCAACACTATGTTCCTCTACATCTTCGCCATTCCTTTGGCCGTCTCTGACCTGGCGGTGGGCATTCTCTGGTACTCTGTCTTCACCCAAAGCGGCTATCTGAACACCATTCTGATGGCTCTGGGCTGGATAGATTCCCCGGCGACTTTCCTCTCGGCCGATACGCGCCACTGGATTATTGTGGCGATCTGGATGGCGGAGGTGTGGCGGGCGACGTCGCTGGTGATGGTGATTGTGGTGTCTGGCTTGCAGGCCATCTCTGACGAGGTGTTGGAGGCGGCCGAGGTTTTTGGGGCGACGTTGTGGCAGCGGGTGCGGCATGTGATTTTGCCGCTGCTGCGGCCCAGCTTGCAGGTCGCCCTGATTTTGCGCACGATTTTGGCCTTGCAGGTCTTTGCGGTGGTCGTGGCGCTCAGCGGCGGCGACGTGGTGACGGTGCTGGCCAATGAGACGTACCGGCAGTACAACGATCTGCGGAATCCGAATGTGGCGGCGGCTTACGCCAGCTTTATCTTGCTGCTTTCGATGATCAGCGCCGTCATTTATTTGCGGATGCTGCGCACGCAAGAGGAGGCGATGGAATCATGAGTGAACAGATGAATGGGGG
>CAYONK010000686.1:0-2509 GCA_964405285.1 uncultured Ardenticatenaceae bacterium | reverse complement strand
TGGCATTGACCCAGGTGGCCCCCGGACGGTATGCGGCTGATTTTGCCCCAGGCCAGGAGGGAGCTTACTTCATCCGGGTGGCCGGGGAATCAACCGATGGAGAGAGTGTGGTCGGACAAACGAGTGGTTGGGTGTTGGGCTATTCGCCGGAATTCCAACAATTGGGTGCGGAACCAGACCGTTTGTTGGCTCTGGCGGAAATTGGTGGCGGGCGGGACGTGACGGAGGGGATAACGGCCGTTTTCGGCGAAAGATTAACCGGCGAACGAACAACCCGGCCGGTCTGGAACTGGTTGGCCCTGGTCGCCGTTCTCTTGCTGCCTTTCGACGTGGCGGCGCGCCGCCTGGTCCTCACCCGGCGAGATTGGGAGCGAGTCTGGGCTGCGACCGGCGGCCGCCTGCGCCAGGAAGCACCCCGCCCGGAAGCGCAAACCGAGCAGGTAGCCCGCCTGTTTGAGGCCAAGCGCCGCGCAGCAATCCCGCCCGCTTCGACTGAGCGGCAGACAACCGCGTCTGCCGAGCAACCGATACCCGGCGCGGCGTCCGCCCCACCTGACGCTACCAAACCCTCCTCCCGTCCAACCCCTCAACCTGCCCCCCCACCGGCGACCCCGCCGGCCGGAACCGGCTCGTTAGCCTCCCGCTTACTCGACAAAAAGCGACAACAAACCGGCGACGAAAATTCTCATAAAGATTAATAGGAAATTGGTCCCCCTGGACCGAATGGCCTATTGAGTTTCTGACCCTGACTTCTTATTATCAAAGGAAATCTTCGTAAAAGCGTTAAGAGCAGTAACAAGGCCGGGCGCAAACAACGAAGAGCTTACTGGTAGTTCAATAGAGATGTACAGGAAAAAGGAGTAAGCCATGAAGCGAGTATTGGTTTTAACAGTTGTGTTGCTCGCCCTGGTTGTTGCCTTAAGCGCACCGGTGACGGCCGACAATTCAACCACATCCCTGATCGTCCAGGCAGAGAATGTGGAAATGGCCCGCGCCGTCGCTGAAGAATATGGTGGCCAGGTCGAAATAGTTTTGCCGATTATCAACGCAGTGACCATCACCTTGCCTAACCAACAGGTTACAGCACTACAAGCTGATCCCCGCGTTACAATTTTCGCTGATGACATCGTGCGGCCAGCGAGCCAACCCAGCAACGGCAATTCTGTGCCCATCTCAGACTTCCCACAGGTTGTGGGCGCGGATGAGGCGTGGGCTGCTGGCATAACGGGCAACGGTGTGACGGTGGCCGTTCTGGACTCCGGCATTGCTCCCATCAAATGGAATCATGGCCGGGTGCTGACCACCTATAATGCGGTCAACGATGGCTTGAGCCGGCCAGACGACCCATACGGGCACGGCACCATGATGGCCAGCCTGATTGGGAATAACAACCAGGATGCCAACGGGTTCATCAGCATTGCGCCTGGCGTGAACTTTGTCAATGTGCGCGCCCTGGACGGTGAAGGAAAGGGGCATTATTCGCAAATTCTGGATGGCTTGAACTGGATTTTGCAGAATAAAGATACGTACAATATCCGCGTCCTCAACATGTCCCTCGTTGGTGCGGTGAATGGCCCATATTGGGCAGATCCGATCAACCAGGCGGTGGAAGTGTTGTGGGAGGCCGGAATTGTGGTGGTGGCGGCGGCTGGGAATGGCGGCTCCGACCCCTTGACGATTGCCGCCCCAGGCAACAGTCCGTTTGTGATCACCGTTGGCGCGTTTACCGATAACTACACGCCGTATGATGAGAGCGATGACTATGTTACTCCCTTTAGCGGCGCTGGGCCGACGGAAGTTGGCTTTGTGAAACCGGACGTGGTCGCCCCAGGCGCCCATATGTTGGTCCATATGAAGGGTTCTTCCGCCTGGGCGCAGGAAAACCGGCATTTGCACATCCGCTCGAACCATTTCCTGATTGCGGGCACGTCGGCGGCAACGGCCGTTACCAGCGGTGTGGTCGCCCTGATGTTGGAAGCCAACCCGGATATGACGCCTAACGAAGTGAAATTCGCTTTGCAGAACACGGCCCGGCCGGCTGTTCACGATGATGACAGCTTGGGTTGGAGTATTTTGCAGCAAGGTGCGGGGCGGGTAGACGCGGCAACGGCCGTTCTCAACCCATCGCCTGGTGAAGCCAACTTCGGCATGGTGGCCGGTGAAAAATACGTTGGGCCAGTTGTTTACCGCGATGGCGCTTTCATCCTGGTAGATGAGGCAGGCGAAGAAATCCCAGAAGCGGCAGGCTACTCCTGGTCGGGTGGTTATTCCTGGTCGGGCGGATACTCCTGGTCGGGTGGTTATTCCTGGTCTGGCGGCTACTCCTGGTCGGGTGGTTATTCCTGGTCAGGTGGCTACTCCTGGTCTGGCACCACCGATTGGGAACCTATTTCTGAGGGAGACATTTGGCAAAGCGGTTACTCCTGGTCGGGTGGTTACTCCTGGTCGGGTGGTTACTCCTGGTCGGGTGGTTACTCCTGGTCTGGCGGCTATTCCTGGTCAGGCGGTT
>CAYONK010000685.1:0-2530 GCA_964405285.1 uncultured Ardenticatenaceae bacterium | reverse complement strand
TTAAGCCGACTGCGATTAAGACCAGCGCCTTCACCCATTTAGTTTCCCAAAATCGCATCAGGACATAACCAGCCGCATATCCAAGTGTGAAGTTGGTAATGAGTATTAGCCAAAGGCCAGCTAAAACTGGCGGTGAATCACACAAGCCTGGGCACATAAGAGCCAGAACAAGAAAGGTGGTGAGGGCGGTTATCCCGCCTCCCAGCAAACCTCCAATCCGGTAGACGTTCATCATTTCCCCCTTATTTCTTGAGATCCCCAGGGGTTTGGGAAAACCCCTGGGGTCTTCGCCAATCAACGGCCGTTCAATTCCAGCATTCGGTCCGGCCGGTCGGTGATAATGCCATCTATGCCGGTGGCTAAGAGGCGCTCCATATCGGCCGTTTCGTTAATCGTCCAGGCGTGGATTTCCAGGTTGTGCTTGTGGATGATGCGGACAAAGCGCGGAGTGATCACCTGCACCTCGCCCAGGACGGGCAGACTGGCCCGCTCCGGCACTTGCAGGGCCGCCGCGCCCGTCGGCGACTGCTAGAGTTGGCCGAGGAAGAGGGCGCTGAGAATCCAGAACGGCCGTATCTCCGACTCCACCATAGACGTAGGCGATTCCGGGCAGGCGGCGCGGAAGGCAGCCACCACCTCGTCATGCACTGTGCCGACCAGCGCCCGCTCCGCTGCCCCATGCTGGCGCAGCAGGTCGCAGGCCGCCTGGGCGACGGCCGGGTCTGGCGGTTTGATCTCCACATTCAGCCGCATGTCGGGGAAGGCAGTGAGAATTTCGGCAAAGGCGGGGATGGTGATCCCCTGCCCCCGGTAAGGATAGGTGGCCCCCTCGTCGTCGGTCCAATAATACCCGGCGTCTAGCTGGCTCAGTTCGGCAAAGGTCATCTCCTTCACCGCCCCTGTGCCATCGGTGGTGCGGTCTACAGTATCGTCGTGAATCACCACCAGGACGCCATCACTGCTGGCGTGGATGTCCATTTCCAGCACGTCCACGCCCAACGCGACCGATTCTTGCATCGCCAGGAGCGTGTTGCCGGGGTAGAGCCGTTCGCCGCCTTGATGGGCCATGACCAACGGCCGTTCCCCCTCCACAAAATAAGCATAGTCCGGCGCCGGCGCCACCCGCCAGGCCAGGACAGCGTAAACCACCAGCAACAGCCCCACAACACCCAAAGCAATTTTGCGTTTCATGCTACCCCCCTCAATTGTTTGAGACTGGAGATTGGAGATTAGAGATTGGAGACTGGTTCAATCTCCAATCTCTAATCTCCAATCTCCCACAAATCATTCAATCTGCGTCACCCCACGACCCACTCAATCGTCTGCCGCATCTGGATGGTGATGGCCGTCGCCACCCCCAATGACAGCAGATAGACCGCCCCATAAATCGTCATAAAGCCGCTTTCCATCGTGTAGACCAGGACGAGGAAGATGAGGAAGAGGATGGCTTGAACGGCCGTCCACCCCTTCAACCCCCGCACCCGCCGCACATCCGTCCCCTGCCGCGCGGCCAGCACCGCCAGCCCGGCAAAATAGAGGGCGAAGAAGAGCATTTCGGCCGGCATCATCAACTGCTCAAACCACTCCGGCGGCGTCACCCCTTCCCACAAATTGACCCACAAGGGCAGCGGCCACAAAATCTGCACCCCGTCGAACCAGATGAACAGGTCCAGCAAGATGTGGAGCAGCACGCCAACCCCCATCCCCAGGCCGAGATTGGCCCAACGCGGCCGTTTCGTCAGCGTGGCGATGATTTGGAAAAGGATGATGATGGCGGCGACGGTGAAGAGGCTGTGGGTGAAGGTGCGGTGCAGCCCTGCGGTGGACGCGCCGGTGACGGTGGCCACAGCCACCGCCAGGTTATCGGCGTCGGGCAGTAAGCTGCCGAGGACGATGCCTAAAACGAGCCATTGGCGGGCGGGCGTCCATTTGCGGACAGCCACCCCGATCATGCTGTGCATCCCTGCTTGCGCCATGATCCACCTCCTGGTGAAGTTTGAATTGTGAATGGTGAATTGTGAATGATGAATGATGAATGATGAATGATGAATGGATGATGCCACAAGTGGGGGGTGGCTGTCTTGCCAGGAGTTACCAATTTTCGTAGATATGGCTGATGTTTTTGGGAACCTACGCGGAGGAGGCAAATCTCCGCGTTCTCCGCGCCCTCTGTGGTTAGCTCAACTTCGTCGGCTGGTCACCCAGCGCCAGAGCAAAAACAGCCCGGCCGAAACCGCCACAATCGTCAGCAGCGTCAGCGGCGGCAACTGGAAGCCATACGCCCCGATGGCCGTTGAGACAAAGACCACCGGCAAACGGCCGATGAAATTGGCGACGAAGAATTTCTGCGGCGTGATGCCGCTCAGCCCGGCGGCATAGTTCAGAACATCGCCGGGGAAGAGGGGCAGCATGAAGGTGAACATGAAGAAGAAGATGCCTTTCTCGTTCGCCAGCGCTTCCATCTTGTTGAGGGTCTCAACGGGGGCCAGGCGTTCGACGATGGGGCGGCCGGCCCAGCGAGCGATGAAGT
>CAYONK010000684.1:0-2547 GCA_964405285.1 uncultured Ardenticatenaceae bacterium | reverse complement strand
ACCGAAGGCGACGGCGATTGGTCGCATGTGGTCGCCCTGGGCAATTTGCCTGTTTTTATGGATTAGCGTTGGTTGGCGAGTGGGAGATTGTGGGGAAAAAGAAATGGAGATTGGAGATTAGGCCAATCCCCAATTTCTAATCTCCAATCTCCAATCTCTACTCTCAGGCGTTTACGCCGCAGCTGGCTCGTTCCGTTCAACCAGGATGGTGCAATCGGTGACTAAAGCGGCGATGAGGGCGATGGCCGAATAAACCGGCAGCCAGGCGATACCGACGACGCCAAGGGCCAGGGGAATTTCCAGATGCAGCCGCATCTTTTCGTTCTTGACCACCAGGCGGCGCACTGTCACCTCGCGCACTAATTTTTTTACGGTAGCCACCAGGTCTTCCCCGGCGACGACAAACTCTTCGCTCCAGGTTTTGCCCTCGGCCGGTTCTTGCTCTTCATGAACCGGGATGTCGTTTTCGGCAACGGCCGTTTCTTTCCATTCTTGTTCGTCATTCATCTGAATCTCTCCTTCACAATGGTTAACGCAGGCTTCTTGCCTGAACTCTTCACGCTCCCGTTTACGCAGCCGCTCGACGAAAGTTGCAAAGCGCCGGGCCGCTCATTTCCACCCTCCGGTGAAAAGGGTATAATCTGACCTATCATGTCCGAGGCCATGCCCATTCCCCTGCTCCTTTTGCTCTCCACTCTGGCGGCCACAGCCCCTATCCTCATCTATATCGTCATCATCTATTGGGTGGACCGGTATGAAAAGGAACCCTGGTGGCTGCTGATGGCGACTTTCTTTTGGGGCGCCGTGCCGAGCATCCTCTTTGCCTTCATTTTCAACACCCTTTTGAGTATGCCTTTATTTTTCTTGTTAGGAGATGAACTGGGAGAGATTTTCAGCGCCAGTTTCATCGCCCCCATCGTTGAGGAATCCATCAAGGGCGTGGCGATCTTGGGCATTTTTCTCCTTTGGCGGCACGAGATTGACAGCCCGTTGGATGGCATTATTTATGGGGCGATGGTGGGGTTGGGCTTTGCCCTGGTGGAAAACGTCTTTTACTTTGTCTCTGTCTACCAGGAGGGTGGGCTGGAGGCGTGGGGGATCAACATCTTTCTCCGCAGTATTGTCTTTGGTCTGAATCATGCTTTGTTTAGCGCGATGACCGGCCTGGGCATTGCGGTTGCCCGACTGACGACGAATAGTTTAGTGAAGGTGGTAGCGCCAATTGTGGGGTGGGCAACGGCCGTTTTCCTCCACTTCGTCCACAACTTCACCGTCTCCTTCGGCAACCTGCTCTGCCTGCTCGCCCTGTTCAACAACTGGGGCGGTCTACTGCTCACCCTCACCATCATCCTCTGGGCCTTGATCCAGGAACGCCGCTGGCTGCGCCAATACCTGGCCGAAGAAGTGGCCCTGGGCTACCTGACCACCGCCCAATACGAGATCGCCTGCTCCGGGCGCAAGCGCACCCGCGCCCAGGTGCAGGCGCTGTTCACGGCGGGCTTCGGCCCCTTCCGCCGCACCATCCGCCAACACCACCGCCTGAGCAAACTGGCCTACCGCAAACACCACTTCACCCTCTTCAACGACCCCGCCAGCCAACAAGCCATCACCCAACTAAGGGAGGAGTTGGTAGCTGGTAGTTGGTAGCTGGTGGCCGGTGGCTGGTGGCCGGTAGCCCGTTGACAATTGACAATTGACCATCAACCATTGACCATTAACAATTCCTCCTCCTTCACAATTCACAATTCATCATTCACCATTCACACTTCCAAAGGTTCCCATGTCCTGGTCTTTAAGCGGTAAAACAGCCCAATTCGAGCAAACAGAGTGGAGCGTCAGCGACCTGACGGCCTACATCCGCGAGATGTTCGACCTCGATTTTCGTCTGCGCGAAGTGTCCGTGAGCGGCGAAATCTCCAATTTCACCCAGGCGCGGTCCGGCCATCTCTACTTCACCCTGAAAGACGCCGGGGCGCAGCTAAAATGCGTCATGTGGCGTTCAGCCGCCGAACGGCTGGTATTCCGGCCGGGCGATGGCGACGCGGTGATCGCCAGCGGCCGGGTCTCTGTTTACGACGCGGGCGGCCTCTACCAGCTCTACGCCGACCACCTGCAACCGGCCGGCCGGGGCGACCTGGCCCTGGCGTTTGAGCAGCTAAAACAACGGCTGTCCGACGCCGGTCTGTTCGACCCGGCCCATAAAAAGCCCATCCCGGCCGTCCCGCGCAAAATCGGCATCGTCACCTCGGCCGACGCCGCCGCCCTGCGCGACATCCTCAACGTCCTGGCCCGCCGTTACCCGCTAGCTGCCGTGCTGATCGCCCCGACGTTGGTGCAAGGGACGGACTCGCCGCCGCAAATTGTCCGCGCTCTGCAATGGCTCGACGGCCGTTCCGACATAGACACCATCATCCTGGCGCGCGGCGGCGGCTCCATTGAGGATTTATGGGCCTTCAACGACGAGCGGGTGGCGCGGGCCATCTTCGCCGCCCGCCACCCAATCATCAGCGGCGTCGGCCACGAGACCGATTTCACCATCGCCGATTT
>CAYONK010000683.1:0-2549 GCA_964405285.1 uncultured Ardenticatenaceae bacterium | reverse complement strand
TGGATGTGTTTGTCCAGGGTTTCGCCCTGGACGAACAGGAACGGGCCGACCTGGTAGCTTTCCTGATGGCCCTGACGGACGAGAGCGGGCTGCCGGAATGGATAACGGCCGTTCCCTCCGGTCTACCCATCGTCCAACCCATCACCAACCCGATGCGCGACGTGGCCGCCGCCTACAACCTCGGTGGCGAAGGGCAGCCGATTGAAAACCGCCCGCCGCAGACCATTCGGGTCGAGGCGGGGGAGCGGATTCAAACGGCCGTTGATCGCGCCCAGCCCGGCGACACCGTAGAAATCCCCTACGGCCTCTATCACGAGCGCGTCGTCGTAGACATCAGCGATTTTACCCTGCGCGGCCTGCCCAACGAGGCGGGCGACTACCCCATCCTCGACGGCCAGGGCGCCCTGCCCGAAGGCGTGCTGGCCTCCGGCAACAACTTCACCGTCAGCCACCTCCACGTGCGGAATTACACCGACAACGGCGTCCTGGTCGAAGGCGTCACCGGCGTCCATTTCCACGATCTCTTCACCGAAAACGTGGGCACTTACGGCATCTACCCCGTGCAAAGCACCAACGTCCTGATCGAGCGGGTGGTCGCTACCGGCGTAGACGACGCCGGTATCTACGCCGGGCAGTGCGAAAACGTCATCGTGCGCGACAGTGAAGCCTACGGCAACGTCCTCGGCATTGAGCTGGAAAACACCCTCAACGGAGAGGTCTACAACAACCACGTCCACAACAACACCCTGGGCATCCTCATCGTCCTGCTGCCGCAGCTTACCTCCAAAATCTCCGCCGATACCCGCGTCTACGACAATCTGGTGGAGAACAACAACCTGGAGAATTTCGCCCCCGGCGGCTTTGCCCGGATCGCTCCCAGGGGCACGGGTATTTTGCTGCTGGCCACCGACAACGCCGAAGTCACCGGCAACACCATCACCGGCAACGACACCGTCGGCGTGGCCGTCTTTGGTCTGGAGCGTTCCGGCGGCTTTAACATGAGGCTCATGTTCAGAACTAGTGCAAGCGAACGATGGCCGCAATGAATTCAGGAGATACGCATTTTTGATTGACAGCAAATTCATGAATGGCGACGTAACCGGACAAGTGCTTCTTATGAACCCCACGAAAGGGACGCAAGAAATTGCGTAAGCCTGTCCAACCGCCTTCATTGGAATTCACATGGACCTCACGGATACCGTCACCGTCATCATCCCGCGCCCATTCGTTTCGACTGTGACAGACGGTGTGACGGATGCGTTTGAGCCGATTGTAGCTATCATACTCGTCTGTGTATAAGGTGGCATCTGCTTTGGTAAACTTTTCGACAAAAGGACACAACGTAACTCCTTGGGTGTTTTGCACTACGCGCATACGCACTTGGCGCGATTGGCGACCAATGACAGCACAAACTGGTGGACGGTCATTGGCATATGTGCCCCGACCACGCCGTTTATTAGCCCGACGACGGGGCGGATCGTCTGGGTCGCCATGCCACTCGCTTTTTTTCCCCCGCATTTTGAAACATTTCGTCTGTTTCTACTTCCTCATCTTCCAGCGGGGTTTCTGGTTGCTCTTTTTCGGCGTTGGTCTGCAACTGATGTCGTACTTCCGTCGCTATTGTGCGGCTAATGCACAATTCCCGCGCCAGTTGTGCCGTCGGTTTCCCTTGACAAACACCCCGGATAAACAAGACCGTCTGCTCAGGGCAAAAATAACGCCCTTCAAAGACAGTATTGCTATACAAGTTGTAGACCCCCTTGCATACCTGACAGCGATACACATCCAACTCGCTGTGCTTTGTTTGGCGAAACCAACGCGCCCGTTCAAAATCAGCACCACAATGCGGACACTGCAACCCCTTTGGATGGAAGTACGCTTGTATCCAGGTAAGGCAGGCCTCGCGATCCATTAGATTTGTGATTGGAAAGTCCATGCTTCTTATTTTACCCGATCACTTGTACTGAACATGAGCCTAACATGAATGAAGTGGACATCGGGCCGCAATCGGAGAATAATTGGGTGCATGGGAATACGTTTGCCGATAACGGCCGTTCTCCCGACGACGCCTTAAAATCGCTGGGCATCCCTGGCTCAGACGTGATCTGGGATGGGCAAGGCAGCAACAATCGCTTCGACGAGCCAGACGCTTCCGCCTTCCCGCCATTGTTGCCCGGCAGCGGTTGGCCAACCTGGGCCTACCGCGCCTATTACAACATCTTGAATTTGTTGATTGGATTAGTCGGGTAGTCTTGTAGTCTTGTAGTCTTGTAGTCCGACTACTCGACTATCCGACTACTCGACTACTCGACTATCCGACTACTCGACTAAAATGACCGACCAGACCTTTCTCATCACCGGTATGGATTGCGCCGACTGCGCCCGCAGCGTAGAGAAGGGCGTCGCCCGGCTGGATGGCGTGGCTGCCTGTCAGCTCAACTTCACCACAGAAACCTTGCGCGTCAGCGGCGATGCCCCCGACGAAACCATCATCGCCCGCGTCCGCGAACTCGGCTACGACGCCATCCCCGCCAACCAACAAGCCAACC
>CAYONK010000682.1:0-2577 GCA_964405285.1 uncultured Ardenticatenaceae bacterium | reverse complement strand
GGCGAGCCAGGCATGGCTGCCGCTGTAGAGGGGTAGTTGGAAGCCGTTGACGGCGGCGCTGCCTTCTGGCCGTAATGTGGCTTCTAAACGCGCCCAGTAGTCGGGGAAGAGGCGGTCGGGGCGGAGGTCATCGCGGTCGGGTAAACGGCCGTCTGCCTGCAACGCCAGCGCCACCGCTTCCCGCAAGGCCAACACCTCCTGCCCATCGCCGATGGGCGCTTCGCGGCGGGCGCTGGCGGCGTAGGTGTAGATCGCCTTGCCGTCGTCTGTCTCGAAGACGGGCGCCCAGAAATCGGTCTGGTCGGGGACGCGCTTCTTCAAATAGAAGACCGGCCGGCGCAAGCCGAGGGTGCGCATATTCACGCCGCGCGCGTGCAGCTTATCGCTCAGGCCGTCTTTGCCGAGGATGCCGATGCTATTCAGGTAGTCGGCCAGGTATTCGCGCACTTTGGCTAGTTCCACGTGGCGGAAGAGCGGGCCGCCGGGCGTGGTGGCGTAAACCTCATTGTCCACTGTGTAGACCGGGTAAATCTCGCGGGCACGCCGGGCGATGAAGACGTAGCTGGGCAGGCGAGCCAGGTGGACCAGGCGATTGACCAGGGAAGCGGCCAGTTGGGGTATCGCTTCCGCTTGTGGGGCCGTGTGTTGGAAACCGCAGACGTTAACGACGTACCGCTTGCCTCCGCTGCTGTAATCCAGCCGCACCGGTATCTCAAAGACGCTGCCCGCATCCACCGTCCGCGTCAGGATTTCCAGCCGGACGTGGTAAGGAATTTGCGCGGCGTCTAGGCCTTTGTTGGGGATGAGTTCTGCTTTCATGGTTTTTGGTTGCTGGTAGCTGGTAGCTGGTTGCTGGTAAGAAATGCCACCAGCTACCAGCGACCAGCTACCAGTTACTATTTAATCTCCTGCCGCTGTCGCCACGTCTACGGCCGCCGGGCCGAATTCGGGGTAGCTGGAGGTGAAGTGTTCGGAGATGTCCAGACCTTCCAATTCCTCTTTGGCGGAGACGCGGATGCCCATTGTCACTTTCATGGCGTAGAAGAGGGCGCCCATGGTGATGAAGGCCCAGGCGGAGATGACCAGCGTGCCGAGCAACTGCACGCCGAGCAAGCCAATGCCGCCGCCGTAGAAGAGACCAGCCACCTCGCCCATGTCCGTCAGCAAACCGACGGCGGGGGCGGCGAAGAGGCCGACGGCGACGGTTCCCCACATGCCGTTGAGACCATGCACCGCCACCGCGCCGACCGGGTCGTCCACTTTCAGGACGCGCTCGATCAGGTCCAGGCCGAAGACGAGGACGATGCCGGAGATCAAGCCAATCAGCACCGCGCCGATGGGGGTGACGCTGGCCGTGCCGGCCGTGATAGCCACCAGCCCGCCCAACGCCCCATTCAAAGCGATTTCTGTAGAAGGATGGCCCGCTTTGACCCAATTGATGATCAGGGCGGAGACGGCCCCGGCCGAGGCGGCCAGGACGGTGGTGACGGCGATGTAGGCGATGCCGGGGTTCATGCCAGAAAGGGTGCTGCCGGCGTTGAAGCCGAACCAGCCCATCCAGAGGATGAAGACGCCCAGGGCGGCCAGGGTGAGGCTGTGGCCGGGGATGGTGTTGCTGCTGCCATCTTTGTTGAATTTGCCGATGCGCGGGCCGAGGACCCAGGCGGCGGCCAGGCCAGCGAAGCCGCCGACGGCGTGGACGATGGTGGACCCGGCGAAATCAATGAAGCCGAGTTCGGCCAGCCAGCCGCCGCCCCAATGCCAATGGCCGGAGATGGGGTAGATGAGGGCGGTCATGACGGCGCTGTAGACCAGGTAGGATTTGAATTTGAGGCGTTCGGCGACGGCCCCGGAGACGATGGTGGCGGCGGCGGCGGCGAACATGAGCTGGAAGAGGAAATCTACCCAGCTGTAGGCGTCGAGCGCGCCGGGGTTGAGGTCGGAGAGGAAGAAGTTGCCGAAGCCGATGAAGCCGCCGACGGAGGAGCCGTACATGAGGCCGAAGCCGATGGCGAAGAAGAGTAACGCGCCCATGCAGAAGTCCATCAGGTTTTTCATGAGGAGGTTGGCGGCGTTTTTGGAGCGGGAGAAACCGCTTTCGACCATGGCGAAGCCGGCCTGCATCCAGAAGACGAGGAAGGAGCCGATGAAGAGCCAGATGGTGTCTATTTGGATGATGATTTGGTCGGTAACGGCCGTTTCCTCCTGGGCCATCACATTACTGCTCAACATCAACAACAGGCCGAGGCTCATCGCCACCAGGGACACACGAATCAGACGTTTCTTGTACAGACCAAACATGATGCCACTCCTTAACTTGACCATAAAATAAAAAAGACGCCTCTCCGCCAAGGGCATTGCCATTGGCGGAAGAGACGTCCGGGTCTCGAAAAATTATTCTGCTGTTTGTTCAAAGATACACAATGCCGCGTCGTTCGTCAAATGATTTCTTGCCTTAAATCTGGCGGGCTGGCCTTGTGCAAAGTGTACGAATGGTAGGCTGCCCGGCGTTCGGCTAGAATTGGCTGGTGGCTGGTGGCTGGTGGCTGGTGGCTGGTGGCTGGTGGCTGGTGGCTG
>CAYONK010000681.1:0-2580 GCA_964405285.1 uncultured Ardenticatenaceae bacterium | reverse complement strand
CTTCAATGGAAAACAACATGGATAGATTCATCAGGCAACCGGCAAGAGCTTACAGATACCGAATGGGCATTGGTAGACGCCACAATAGGAGGGCTGAATTGTCCTATGTGCATGGATGATCTGTTAACCGCCCTTATCGGCATTAAAGAGGCTATAGAAAATCAAGTTCTATCTGTGGACGTTGACGCCCTGATTCCTGCCCTGGCCGGCATTCAGACGGCCATTGAAGAGCAGGAAACGACGGTTAACGTTGAACTCGACCTGGCCGCGCTGGTAACGGCAATCAATGGCGTTCAGACGGCCATTGAAGAGCAGGAAATAAGCATAGGTGATTTGACGCTTGACCTAAGCGACATCGTAACCGTTTTGACGACTATCCGATCATCTTTGGATAACCAAACAAACGAGATGGTTACACGGTTGTTTGAACTCCGAATTGGTCTGTCTGATCATCTGGCAATCATCAACCAGACACTACAAAGCCTGGAGATGGGAGAAGTCTACGTAGATTTGTCTGGGCTGGAAGCTGCTTTAACAGCTATCAGAACGGCGATAGAGAATTTAAGTGAGGAAGAGATGGCAATAATCAACAATGTTTGCTGTGGTGGCTGTGGTGGCTGTGGTGGAGGTGGGCAAACGCCTTTACCCCCACCTCCTGGATTGCCTCCCAACGAAGTTGTACCACCAATGCGCCCCATTCCACCATATGACGATATTCCCCCTACTGCGAGCTTCAAACAGTTTACATGCAACTACGCTCATTTGCATGTGTACGGCTACCGGATATTTGTAATGGAGTTGACACAGTTAGTGCCTATCGCTCAGTTGAATTATGAAAGAGCCGTCGCAATATGGAATGAATACGTAGTGGGACTGCTCGGACACTTGGGTAATATCGCTTTCAATAAGGTTTTTGGGTGGATCACTCACGCCATAGCCCATCTCACAAATGTTGTTACAAGCCAACTAATAGCCGAAATAGACAGAAATTACAATGAGCTTGTGTGTGCGTTGTACAGCGGAGATGGCGCTGCCGCTAAACGAGACAACTTTTTGGCAGTGATTGACGACATGAACTTGCCCTGGACTCATCGCTATTGGCTAAAGTTGATACTTCAAGAGTATGAATGGGAAAGATTCTACCGTCCAGACTGGGCAACCTTCCAGTTTCCACCTACGCACCAACAGCCGCGCCAATGCCCGTGTGGAGATGAGAATGATGTTATTCCTACATTGCCGGAAAGTGATGACTATGAATACATCTTATCGCCAATGACATTCTCTCTGACGCAAGGGCCGCCAGATAGTAACAACATTGTCTTATCTTCCGAAGATTACCCGTATGGGAAATCATGGTCTGTTTTGATGCAGCGTAGCGCAACCTGGGCAAGGGCAAACGCATCTATATCTTGTACCATGACAGAAAGCAAAGAAAGCATATTGGCGCAATATGGTGGAGGATGGCACACGTCAAACACATCTACGGCGTTTGTGGGTCTCATAGTTCATCATGATCAATATGTGCAGTCACCTACATCACCATTACTAGAAAACCGGTTCGAGCTGATTAACAACTTTGTGTTATCTGTTGAAAATTGGCTAAATGGTGGAAAGACACTGCTGTTACATGATGGACAACCCGGTACACAATTCTTGGTAGATGGCGGGTTAGATGGCTATACTGTTCTGCGCAATATGACACATCACGTATGGGTTACACAGGGGGCGCTGCCGTCGTTGCCCGTGAATCTGCGCACCTTTGAGGAGGCAACCCATAGAAAGTATCATGTTGTGAAATTCGGTATCAGGTTCGCTATGGCAATATGGAGAGTGCCCAAACAGTAAAAGTCAAAAGGGGCTGGCGAAAGTCAGCCCTTTTTTGTTGCGTTCAGCAGGCGTTTTCTCAGGGTGTTAGCCAGCAATAGGGAAACCAACATACCCACCCCAACGGCCGTTCCCCAAACCACAATGTCTAACCAGGTGCATTGTGGTGGGCAAGCCTGCCAGGTTCTAACGTTTCCCAGTATCTCAGACCCGCTAAAAAGAGTGCGAAGAAAATCTAGTTTCACGCTCTGGTAAAACCATACGGCAAGTAAGGAAAAAGGCATAACCAGAGCAAACGATAACACCCAGGACATGACGTGGATATAGCAACCCAGTAAGCCCCTATCCACCACGCCGGCCTGCTGATTGCCCTCGGCCGGTGCCGGCGCAAGCCCCAAAGACGCCTCACGCGCTGCCACAACCCGCTTGATCTCCCATAACTCGCCCTCCGGGGCAGTTTTCACAAAGGCTTCGATGCGCTGCAAATTTGCCCGCCTTAGTGTGTCCTGGCCACGCTGATCGGCGTGGCTTACGTCACGATCTGTTACGGTGACTTCTTCCCCTCTAACTGGCATGACTGGTTACTCCTGTTGTTTTAAGACCTGCCCTCTAAGATACATGATCTCCAATTCTAGCTTATGGCGGCGTTTCATCTCTTTGCGCCAGTTGTACCAAAGCCAGACCCAGCTAGCCCAAAACAGAATCGTAAAAGCGATACTTACTATTTCCATCAACCCTCCTCACGGCCGTTCTTAC
>CAYONK010000680.1:0-2591 GCA_964405285.1 uncultured Ardenticatenaceae bacterium | reverse complement strand
GATGATGTCCACCTCGCCCTGGCGCAGCGCCTTGACGATGCGCTCCTGCTGCCCGGCCGTGCGGAAGCGGGAGAGCATCTCCACGCTCATCGGGAAGGGAGCCAGCCGGTCGCGGAAGGTGTTGAAATGCTGCTGCGCCAGAATGGTCGTCGGCACGAGGATGGCCACTTGCTTGCCATCCAGCACCGCTTTGAAGGCGGCGCGCAGGGCCACTTCGGTCTTGCCGTAGCCCACATCGCCGCAGACCAGCCGGTCCATCGGCTTGCTCTGCTGCATGTCCGATTTGACCTCGGCGATGACCCGCAGTTGGTCTTCGGTCTCGCGGTAGGGGAAGCTGGCTTCCAGTTCCGTCTGCCATTCGTCGTCGGCCGGGAAGGCGTGGCCGTCTATCATCTCGCGGGCGGCGTAGAGTTCCAGCAGTTCTCCGGCCAATTCGTCGGCCGCCTGCTGCGCCCGCACTTTGGCCTGCCCCCACGATTTGTCGCCCAGCCGGTGGACGGTCGGCGGCCGTTCTTCGGAGCCGATCCATTTGCTCAGGCGGTCGGCATGGTGGACCGGCACGTACAGCACGTCGCTGTTGGCGTACTGCACCAACAGGTATTCCCGCTCCATCCCCCCGATGGTCCGGCTGACCAGCCCTTTGAACAGGCCGATGCCATATTCCAGATGGACGATGTAATCCCCGGCGGTGATGTCGGAGAAGTAGGTTTCCGGGGCGGATTGGCGGATGGGGCGCCAGCGGCGCGGCGCGGGGCGGCTCCAGCCAAATATCTCGGCGTCGCTCAATAGCTCCAGCAGCAGCTTATTGTCATCGCGGCGCACCAGGTTGAAGCCTTCGGGCACGGCCCCCTGGACGAAGGTGAGCGAACCGGCTTCAGGCAGGGCGGGGACCGCTTCGCTGGGATGGGCGTTGGCGGCGGCGTTGGGCAGCAGCAGAGAAGGGCCGCTGCTCTTGTTCTCGTCGCGCCACAGTTCGGCCAGCCGCGCCGCCTGCAAACTGACAACGACGACGCGCTCGTTCTCCACCCGGCTCTGCTTGAGTTGGGTGATGAGGGGGCGCATCTGGCCGCCGTAGCGCGGCCCCGGCTCGAAGGCGTCGGCTAAACCGGCGAAGGGAACGGCCGTTTCCCCCTCCCCCTCGCCCAAAACCAACGGCTGCCACCAGGCCAGGTCGGCCGCCGCCCGCTCCCACTCGAAGAGGGGCGAAGGGTAGTTGGGCGGCAGCATCGGCTGTTCGGCGGCGATTTGGGCGGCGTGTTGTTGCAGTTCGGCAACGGCCGTCCCCAACTCCCGCCAATCATCCACCACCACCAGCGCATTCTCCGGCAAATAGTCGAGCAGCGTGGCCGGCTGCGGGTAGATCAGCGGCAGATAAAACTCCAGATGGGCGAAGGGCAACCCCGCCTGCATCGCCCCGATGTCGTCGCGCCAGGAGGGCAGACCGCCTTGCTCCGGCGCTTCCTCTTCGGGCAAAGTCAGGCTGTAACGCTGGGCGGCGGCGGGTAACGCCTCCCGCACCGGCGGGACGACGATACCTTTGGTCTGCGCCGCGCCGTCCATCTCCAACGAGCGTTGGGTGGCCGGGTCGAAGTAGCGCAGGGTGTCAATCTCATCGCCGAACAGCTCAATCCGCAGCGGGAAAGGCGAGGCGGGCGGGAAAATATCAATGATGCCGCCGCGCCGACTGACCTGCCCGGCCGCCTCGACGACACTGACCGGCTCGTAGCCGATTTCCACCCAATGCTGCCAGCTTTTCTCCAGGTCCAAGCGCTGGCCGGGACGGATGACACGGGTGGCGGTGATGAAGCGGCGCTGCGGCAGCGTCTTTTGCAGGAAGGCGCGGGCGGACGAGACGATGAGCGGCGGCCGTTCGTCGGCCGGGATTTGCGGATGCTGCCCGGCCATCAACCGGGCCAGGACGCGCAGGCGGGCCAGGCGGGCCGTCTCGCCCCAGGGGGCGCGGTCGTAGGGCAGGGGCGTCGGTTCGTAGAAGCGGTAGAGGTCTTGCTCGTCGGGCAGCCACGCTTCCAGCGCTTGCAGCCAGCGGGAGGCGGCGTCTACTTTGCCGGTGAGCAGCAGGATGGGGCCGCGCCGCTCGCGGAACAGCCGGGCCACCACCGGCGCGCGGGCAGAGGCGGGGAGGAGGAGGGGAGAAACGGCCGTTTTCCCCGCCAACGCCTCGTTCAATTCCCGAAAAGCGGGCAGTTCGTCAAAAACTTGAAGGATGCCGGATAGGTCCATAGGGTAGTCGGGTAGTCGTTAGTCAGGTAGTCGTTAGTTGGTGGGCAGGTGTTTGTTGTGTCGGCTCATGGCAAGGTCTATGCCGCCGGTGAGGTAGGTGTGGATGGCGCGGAGGGCTTCGTCGAGGACTTCGCCGACGAGGGGTTGCTCGCTCTGGCCGAAGTCTTGCAGGACGTAGGCGGCGGGGGGCATACGCCCCGGCGGCCGGCCGATGCCCAGGCGCAGCCGGGGAAACCCTTCGCCGAGATGGTTGATGATCGATTTCATGCCGTTGTGACCGCCCGCACCGCCCTTTTCGCGCAGGCGCAGCGTGCCCAGGGGCAAATCTAGCTCGTCGTAGATGACCAGGA
>CAYONK010000679.1:994-2593 GCA_964405285.1 uncultured Ardenticatenaceae bacterium | reverse complement strand
CCGCCTCGCCGATGAGGACGGGATTGTTCTTGGTGCGGCGGCTGAGAACCTGGACGACGCGCAAAATCTCGTTGTCCCGGCCGATGACCGGATCGAGTTTGCCTTCCTTCGCCAGTTGGGTCAGGTCGCGGCTGTATTTTTCCAGGGTGCGGTAGCGGCTTTCTGACTGCCGGTCGGTGACGCGCTGACCGCCGCGAACCTGCTTGATGCCGTCTAGCAGCCGGTCGCGGGTGAGGCCAAATTCTTGTAAGATGCGGGCGGAGGGGGTGTTGCGCTCGCTCATGATGGCCAGGAGGATATGCTCGGTGGAGATGAATTCATCTTTGAGGCGATTGGCTTCACCCTGGGCCAGTTCCAGCACGGTGCGGATACGCGGGGTGTAGAAAATTTGCCCGACGCCGCCGCCGTAGACGGCCACTTTCGGGCTGGAGCGCAGTTCTTGGTCCAGGCGGCTTTTGATGCCTTCGCCGTCTATGGATAGCTGCTCCAAAATCTGGGGGACTGCGCCATCTTTTTGCTCGACCAGGGCCAGGAAGAGGTGTTCGGTGTCTACCTGGGTATGGCCGTAGCGTTGGACAATTTCGTAGGCGCGGGCGGCCGCGTCTTGGGCGCGTTCGGTAAATCGGTCAAATCGCATGATGATTCCTCGTGTGATAGGTGGTTGGTTCGGTTGGGTAGTTGGTTTGGTTGGATGTCAACCAACTAACAAACCAACAAACTGCTTTCCAATCTGCTAAACTATACCGCCTTTTGATTGGATTCTCGTAAGAATCTGATGAACTGTTCTATAACCATGTCATTCCGAGGGCCTCGCCCTCGGAATGACTGGCTACAATACGCGCATTCCGGCGATGTCGTCGTAGCCATCGCCCCAGGCGAGGATTTTGTAGGGGATGATTTCGATGAGCCGCCAGTCGTCGCTCTCGTCGTAGCGGAAATCCCATTCGTATTTGTGGTAAAAATGGTCGGCCAGGGTGTCTATGAGGGCGCGGTCAGCGATGTGGGCTTCGCCTTCGATGATGACGGTGCTGGCGGTGTCGGGCAGGGCCAGGGCGACGCTCTGGTTGTGGAACATGTTGCGGAATTTTTGGGTGTAGGCTCCGGTGCAGAGGTAGATTCGCCCCTCTAGCCAGATAAACCAGAGGGGGACGAGGTGCGGACGGCCGTTTCCCTTCACCGTCGCCAACCAAATCGTCAATTCCCGACCGAGGCGGCCTTCAATGGCCCGCAGCCGTTCTGCATTGTGTCGTTTTGCGCCCACGTTTACCCTGTTTAGCCAGATAGTATGTTAATTTTTACCACGAAACGGCCGTTTCTCACAGCCTCTATCCCCAGGGCAATAGCCAGAGGGCAAGTGGGTGAAGAATTTTACCGGTTTCCGTTTATAATTTAGACAGGCAAGGAGCTACTTTCTCGTGGGCCGGTTTCCTCGTTGCGGAGCCGGTCTTAATCAGGCAACGACCCGGTTTGCTGGATTGGTGAATCCGGCGAGGAGAGAGTTGTCATGAGTAAATCATGGTTTACCCACTATGATCCCGGCGTGCCCCACACCCTCGATTACCCAGATACCACCTTAGATGAATTGTTAAGTCAGGCTGC
>CAYONK010000679.1:0-984 GCA_964405285.1 uncultured Ardenticatenaceae bacterium | reverse complement strand
CGGAATGCGGAATGCTGAACGCGACTACCAGACTACCAGACCACAAGACTATACGACTAAAAAACTATGCCCCGACATGCCCAAATCCTCGCCACCGGCCGGTACGTGCCGGAAAAAGTATTGCCTAACAGCTATTTCAATGAAATCCTCCAGCGCGATGTGGACGATTGGCTCGTCAAAAACGTCGGCATCCGTCAGCGGCACGTCATGGCCGACGACCAGACCACCAGCGACCTGGCCTACCACGCCGCTGTGCAAGCGCTGGAGCGGGCCAACCTGCGCCCCACCGACCTCGACCTGATCATCGTCGCCACCGACACGCCCGACTATCTCAGCCCCGGCACGTCCAGCGTGCTGCAAGGCAAACTGGGCGCGACGCGGGCGGGCACGTTTGACGTCAACTGCGCCTGCGCCGGTTGGGTGACGGCCATGGAAACGGCCGCCCGCTTCATCGCCACCGACGAGGAGATGAACCGCGTCCTGGTGGTGGGCGTCTACGCCATGAGCCGCTTCGTGGACTACACCGACCATTACACCTGCACCCTCTTTGCGGACGGGGCGGGGGCGGCCGTGTTGGGCGCGAGCGAACGGCCCGGCTTCATCACCGGCAAACGCTTCGCCGACGGCTCCTATTCTGACGCGCTCGGCATCTACACTGGCGGCGCGGCCTGCCCCACCACGCCAATCGAGGTGAACGGCGGCGTGCCCCGCGTGCAGTTCGTCCGTAAATTCCCGGCCACCTTCAACACCGAACATTGGCCCCGCCTGGTGCGGGAAGTGGTGGCGAAGGCCAATCTGACCCTGGACGACATTGATTTTTACCTGTTCACCCAACTCAATCTCAACACCATCAAGCTGATTATGGAACTGCTGGAACAGCCGCTAGAAAAAACGCATTGGATCATGGACAAATGGGGCTACACCGGCTCCGCCTGCATCCCGATGGCCCTCGACGACGCCATCGAACTGGGGCGCGGCCCCAAA
>CAYONK010000678.1:0-2594 GCA_964405285.1 uncultured Ardenticatenaceae bacterium | reverse complement strand
GCGTGGGCGCCGGTGATACCGGCGTCGCCCACGACGCTGGTGAAGGCCCCCAGCCCCATGATTCGCGCTCCTTTGCGCTCCGCCATGCGGGCGGCGGCGTTGAGGCGGTCGTAGGTGAAGCGTTCGCCGTGCCGCATCATCTGGCGCGGGGTGGCGGCCAGGCTGAAAAGGTAGCCCTCGATTTTTTGGCCGGTGGTGGGAGATTGGCCGCCGGTGATGCGAGAGATGTACATGGGGGGCATGTAGGCGGCGGCGTTTTCTACCAGGGCGTTGGGCAGGAAGCGGGTCCAGCGGAAACGCGGGTCTTTGTGGATGAATTTGAGGTTGAGGGGATGGATGACGAAGGCGAAACGGTTGATGCCTGCTTCAGCCGGTTGCAGGTAGCGGATGCCGGGCGTCCATTCGATCTCGGCCATCAGGTCGAGGTAAGTGTCTTCGTTGAGGGGGGAGTCTGGATTGGGGCGCAGGGCGGCGAGCATCGCTTCGATGGCGGCGGCCGGCCAGCGGCCCAGGCTCTTTGGCCCGTCGGTGGAGGGCATGAGGGTGACGAGGATGGTCGCGCCGCGCGCCCGCAAATCGGCCACGTCTTCTTCGCTGGCGCATTCGACGACGATGGTTTTGCGCTTGAGTTCGGCCGGGGCGTAACGGCGAATGGCTCCGATGTCTCCGGCGATGACGTCGGCCCACTCGAAGGCGTCTGTGGTGCGGGGCGTGCCGGGTTGGCCAGCCTGGGGTTTGATACGGCGGAAGGGGGCGTTTTGCAGCTGATCCAGGGTTCCGGGGGCGGCGCGGTTGAGGGAGAGTTGGCTGCCGACGCCGGGGAATTGGGGCAGGGCAAAGTAGACGATGGGGTCGCCGTAGCGGATGTTGGGGCTGCGCCGGCCGAGCGCCTGGGTAAGGCCGGGATGGTTGAGGCCGGGCAGCATGAGGATGTGCTTTTGGGCGAAGATACCGGGCTGGGCGCGGTCGGCCAGAATAACGCCCCAACGTTCCAGACCGGCGCGGATGCCGCTGCCATCTACGACGGGGGTGGTTTGGGCAACGGCCGTTAACGTCTGCCCAATCTCATGCGGCTTGCTAAAGGGGCCAAGCTCCAATCTGGCGGGCAGCCCATCCAGTCCGATGGCGTCTACCTGGCCATCGTACTCAGCGATAAGGGCGTGGGCCACTTCAGCGTCGCCGCCGCATCCCTTCCACAGGATTTGAATGTCTTGACCGAGGAAGTTGACAACTTCGCTGCTGTTGTCGCTGTTCAGGTGGATGATAAGCACTCGTTTCATGGGGGAGCCTCCTATGACAAAGAAACAAAGGGACGTAAGGGGTAAAGAAGGTGGTGAAGCCTGTCGCTTTGGTAGTCGCTTGTAAATTGAATGAATTGCAGAGAAATTCTGATAGAAGATAATACGAGGGAAAGAGGATTGGAACAAGAGCGAAATGTCAGGAGGTGTAGCGTCATACGTCATGTTAGCAAGTGGCCGGTGGCAAGGGGCCGGTGGCAAGGGGTCACCAACAACCAGCACTGGCAACCGGCAACTGGCAACCGGCAACCATGAACAACCTCACCCTAAACTTTTACGAACAAGTCTACGCCGTCGTCCGGCAGATTCCGCGTGGGCAGGTGACGAGTTATGGGCGGATTGCGGCGATGCTCGGCCGGCCGCACGCGGCGCGCGCCGTCGGGTATGCCTTAAACGCCCTCAAGGATAAGCAGCGCGACCCGGCTTACCAGGATATCCCCTGGCAGCGGGTCGTTAACAGCCAGGGGCGGATCAGCCTCGTCAACCGGGAACATGGGGCAAACCGGCAGGCTGATCTGCTCCGCGCCGAAGGCGTTACCGTAGACGAAGACCTGCGGATCAACCTGGATGTTTTCCTCTGGCCCGGCCTGCACCTGGTGGAGTTGGACGATATTTTGAGGTAGTCAGGTAGTCGGGTAGTCAGGTAGTCGGACTACAAGACTACAAGACTACAAGACTACAAGACTATCCGACTACAAGACTAAGACTACAAGACTATCCGACTACAAGACTTTCCTCAGTTCCGCAATAATTTTGCGGTCGGTGACGGCGAAGGCGTAGCGGTCGAGGCCGGCCAGAGTGACCCAGGCGTGGGCGGCGACGCCGAGGTTTTGCGGCTCTCCGGCGACATGGCGGGCGTGGAAGGCGTGGAGGGTGATGCGGAAGTGGGTGTAGGCGTGGTTGATGCTGATGAGAGGGTCCCCAACTTCGATCTCGATGCCCAACTCTTCACTGATTTCTCGCCGCAGGGCGGCGGGCAGGCTTTCACCCGCTTCCTGTTTGCCGCCAGGGAACTCCCACAACCCACCGAGCAGGCCGTCTAACGGCCGTTGCCCAATCAAAAACCGCTCCTCCACTCCCATCCCATCTTGCCAGATGATCCCGGCCACCACGTCATAGTGGGGCGTGCGCTGGCGCGGTGGCCGCACCGGCCGTTCCAACTGCGTCCCCCGCTGCCGCGCCAGACAGCCCGCCGCCAGCGGGCAGAGCAGACAGAGCGGCTTCTGCGGCAGGCACACCGTCTGCCCCAACTCCATGAGCGCCTGATTGTAGTCGCCCGGTCGTTCCGGCGACACG
>CAYONK010000677.1:0-2596 GCA_964405285.1 uncultured Ardenticatenaceae bacterium | reverse complement strand
CAACTGATAGAAGTGGGCACCACCAACCGCACCCACCTGCGCGACTATGCCGCCGCGATCAACGAGAACACGGCGGCCATTCTAGTAGCCCACTACTCCAACTTCAAAATCATCGGCTTCACCACCGAGCCATCGCTGGCCGAATTGGCCGAACTGTCTCACGCCCACAATCTGCCCCTGCTCTACGATCAGGGCAGCGGGGCGCTGCTTGACACAGCCCAATTCGGTCTGGACCCGGAACCCACCGTGCCCGATGCTCTGGCGGCCGGCTGCGATGTCGTCGCCTTCAGCGGCGACAAACTCCTGGGCGGCCCTCAAGCGGGCATCCTCTGCGGCCGGGCTGACCTACTCAGCGCCATGAAGCGACATCCGCTGGCCCGCGCCTTGCGCGCCGACAAGATGGCTCTGGCGGCCCTGGCAGCAACGCTGGAGCATTACGCAAAGGAAGAAGCAGTAACGGCCGTTCCCATCTGGCAAATGATCGCCCGCCCCCTGTCTGAGATCGAAGAGATCGCCCATACCTGGGCGGCACAATGGCAAGAACAGGGGATCCCCGCCCAGGTGCTAGAAGGGCATTCGACAGTTGGCGGCGGCAGCCTGCCCGGCGCAACCCTGCCCACCCAACTGGTTAGCCTGGCGACCGAAAACCCGGACCAATTCGCCGCCGCCCTGCGCGCCCACACCCCATCGGTAATCGGCCGGATTCAAGACGGCCGTTTCCTGCTCGACCCACGCACCGTCTTACCTCGGCAAACGGCCGTTCTCATTCAAGCCATCATCAAAACCTGGCCCATCACCCACCCAACCAACTAACCAACCAACCAACCAACTAACCAACCACCAGACTACCAAACTACCAGACTCCCTATGACCCAAACCACCCGAATTCTCGCCATCGAAACCTCCTGCGACGAAACGTCCGCCGCCGTGATCGAAAATGGCGTCACCATCCTGAGCAACGTCATCGCCAGCCAGGTTGACCTGCACGCCCAATACGGCGGCGTCTTCCCCGAAGTCGCCTCCCGCCGTCACATCGAAGTCATCCACCCCGTCATCACCCAGGCGATGAACGAAGCCCACCTCGGCTTCGACGACCTCGACTGCATCGCCGTGACACAAGGGCCAGGGCTGGTTGGCTCGCTGCTGGTGGGCGTAAACATGGCTAAAGGATTGGCCCTGGGGCGCAACAAACCCCTTCTGGGCATCAACCACATCGAAGGCCACATTTACTCCCTCTGGCTCAGTCGGCAAGCCGAAGAGATCGAATTTCCCTTGCTGACCCTGGTCGTGAGCGGCGGGCATACCGAGCTGTATTTGATGACGGATCACGGCCAATACCAACATCTTGGCGGCACGTTGGACGACGCGGCTGGGGAGGCGTTTGACAAAGTTGGCAGAGTATTAGGGCTGCCATTTCCCGGCGGCCCGGCGATAGATAAAGCGGCCAGGGAAGGCAACCCGGCTGCCTTCCAATTTCCTCGCGCCGTGATGGAGGAGGGGTATCAATTCAGCTTTAGCGGGCTGAAAACGGCCGTTCTCCGTCAAAGCCAGAAATACCAGGGCAATCTGCCACTCAACGACATCGCCGCCAGCTTCCAGGCTGCGGTGGTGGACGTGCTGGTGGAGAAAACAGGGCGGGCGGCGGCGGAATATGGGGTAACGGCCGTTCACCTGGCAGGCGGTGTTTCAGCCAACAGCGCCTTGCGTCAGGCGATGCGCGAACGACTGGATACGCCCGTCTGGTATCCCCCTCTGATCCTTTGCACCGACAATGCGGCAATGATCGGCGCGGCGGCACATTGGCATTTTGTAAACGGCCGTCGTGACCCCCTAGACATAGACGTCATACCCAGCTTACAACTGGCCTGATCCCGTCATCCGAAGCCCAAACGCCGTGTTCCGTCGGCATATGGGCGTTGTGCGCCAATCAGAACTCACGCCATTGGCCCGAATAGCATATAGGCATGTTCGGGCAATTGTGCGTATAATAGGCAGTGAAGTGGTTATTCGGCCGCAGTTACAGATAGAGCAAACGAGCGCTATTCATCGGTAATAAGAGGTATGGACATCACAGACGTACAGGTCGCGCACAATACCGAAGCCACTCGGCGACTTCAGGCACTATACGCCGTCAGCAATATCCTTACACAGGTAGAAGCCGATGGGCGAGACTTAGGCCAGGTGCTTCCCCGCGCCTTACACGTCATCGTCCAGCAATTAGAAGCGTTCGATGGCAGCATCATGCTCCTTGATGAGCAAGAGCAAATAGAACAAGTCTGGCCTGCCAGCGATACCCCTCGTGTCGAACAAATCAGCCCCTTCATCCAACATATCCAGACCAACGGCCTCGTCAGTTGGGTTGTCCGAACGCGGCAGGGAGCCATCATTGAAGACACGCGCAACGATTATCGCTGGCTGCCGCGCCAGGCCAGCCACACAACCGCGCAAGAAGCCTGGTCGGTTCTTTGCGCCCCCTTCATGACCGCCGAAAAAGTGATCGGCGTTGCCACACTGCGTAAACAAGGCGTCAGCCAGTTCAGCCAGGGTGACCTGGATCTGCTCATGGCCATCACCAATCAGGCCACCAGCGCAATCG
>CAYONK010000676.1:0-2597 GCA_964405285.1 uncultured Ardenticatenaceae bacterium | reverse complement strand
GTTGGCGCTGACGGCGCTGTATGCCCTGGCCTTCGTCAACATCTACCGCGAGCCGCACCCCTGGGTGGTGGCCTCGGAGTGGATTTTCCGCAATGCGCAGCCGGGGTCGCTGATTTTGAGCGAGCAGTGGGACGATTCGCTGCCGGTGTCGCTGACGCTGGATGGGGCGCGCCGTCTGCGCGGGTTGTACCCGAATGAGGAGCTAACCTGGCTCTCCGGCGTGGGAGCGCGGGACAGCGAGACGAAGCTGGCGAGGAACCTGGACCTGCTGGCCGAGGCGGAGTATCTGACGCTGGTGAGCAATCGGGCGTATGGCGTTGTGCCGCGCCTGCCGGAGCAGTATCCGCTGTCGAGCCAGTATCATCCGTTGTTGTTTGATGGGCGGTTGGGGTATGAGTTGGTGTGGGTAAACGGCCGTTCCCCCCACCTCTTCTCCTTCCACTACCGGCCGGACACCTTCGGCTGGCCGGGGCTGGAGCCGCCGGAAGCGGTCTGGCGCTATCTGGCCGAGGAGATGCCCGGCCTGAACGGGGGGCGGGTTGATGAGAGTTTTATCGTCTACGACCAACCGTTGGTGATGGTGTTTAAGAATAACGGCCGTTTGTCGGCCGACACAATGCGCGAGTTCTTTGAATGAATAGGAGAAGGCTATGGACAGATGGGAAAAACGGAAGCGATTGGAGGCAGCCATCGCCGGAGAAAAACCAGATCGGCTGCCGGTAGCCTTGTGGCGTCATTGGCCGGGCGATGATCAGGATGCGTCCGCGCTGGCGGCGGCCCACATGCAATGGCAGCAAGATTATGATTGGGACTTGCTGAAAGTGGGGCCAGCCAGCAGCTACTCGGTAGACGATTGGGGCGTCAAAACCAGGTGGGTAGGCCACATCGAGGGCACACGAGAGACGACCCATTACCCCATAGACAATCCGGCCGGGTGGGAAAGCCTGAAGCCATTGGACCCGAACGCGGGGATGTTGGGCAGGCAATTAGAAACCCTGCGGCTGATTGGCGACGCGGTGGGCGAATCTGTGCCATTTATCGCAACCATCTTTTCGCCACTGTCCCAGGCGAAACATCTGGCGAGCAACCCGGTGCTGTTCAGCCATTTGCGCCAACACCCAGAGAAGGTCCACGCAGGGCTGGCGGCCATCACTGAAAGCACGCTGCGGTTTATTGAGGCGGCCAGGCAGACGGGTATCGCCGGGATTTATTACGCGGTGCAACATGCGCGTTACCCGTTGTTAAGCCGGGCAGAGTTCGAGCAATTTGGCCGGGCGTATGATTTGCCGATTTTAACGGCCGTTTCCGACCTCTGGTGTAACGTGGTCCACTTACACAGCGACGAGGTGATGTTCGACCTGGTGGCCGATTACCCGGCCCAATTTCTCAACTGGCATGACCGGGAATCGGGCATCAGCCTGGGGGAGGGATTGGCGCAGATCGCCGGGGCGGCCAGCGGCGGCATTGACCATTGGACCTTGCACGAAGCGGCGCCAGACGGGATGCAGGCGGAGTTTTCTGAGGCGCTGGCCCAGACCAACGGCCGTCGTTGGCTGCTGGGGACCGGCTGCGTGATGATGGTGACGACCCCGCTGCGCAACATCCGGGCGCTGCGCCAACTGGCAGAGACGCGGCCGTAAGACGCGCTAATCTGCTCCGGCCATCTCCTGGCGCACCTGGGGATCTGTTTCCTGGGCTAAGGCGCGCCACACGGCCGTTTTCCCATCCTCCGCGCCAATCTGGCGCAGCGCCCAGGCGGCGTGCCCGCGAATCAGCGGTTCCGGATCGGTCAGGAGGGGGATGAGGTGGGAAACGGCCGTTTCGCTGCCCCAATTCCCCGCCGCTACGCAGGCATTGCGCAGCAACCTTCGCCGCCTGATCCGCTTGATCGGGCTATTGGCAAAGCGGGTCTGAAACCCCGCTTCGTCCAGCGCCAAAATCTCCGGCAAAGGCGGCGCCATCTTCGCCCACTGGTCATCCGCCACGGCCGTCCGTCCGCTGACTACCTTTTCGGCAAAGCGGTTGAACGGGCAAACGTCCTGGCAGACGTCGCAGCCATAAATCCAATTCCCCATCAGCGGCCTTAGCTCCTGCGGAATCCATCCCTTCAATTCAATAGTCAGGTAAGAGATGCAGCGCCGGGCATCTACCACATAAGGCTGCGGAAAAGCGTCCGTCGGGCAAGCGTCGAGGCAGCGGCGGCAGCGGCCGCACGAGGGAGCCTGGGTGGGAGATGGAGGAACGGCCGTTGTCGCCGGAAACAGCGAGCGAAAAGGTAAGGTGGTCAGAAGTTCGCCGAGGAAAAACCAGGAGCCATATCGCGGCTGGATGAGCATACTGTTTTTGCCGGTAAAACCAAGTCCGGCCGTCTCGCCATGATCGCGCTCTAAAATGGCCCCCGTGTCAACGTACACCCGGCTGACGACATCATCTCCGCCGGTCTGCCGCAGCCAGGCCGCCAACGCTTCCAGGCGCGGCGTCATCACGTCGTGGTAATCCGGCCCCCAGGCATAATTGCTGATGCGGCCGCGGCTGGGGTCTTGGGCAACGGCCGTTGGCAGCCGCCCCGCAAAATAATTCAGCCCCACACCAGACAG
>CAYONK010000675.1:0-2603 GCA_964405285.1 uncultured Ardenticatenaceae bacterium | reverse complement strand
GCTCAGCACAGGCTCTCAGCATGACACCTCTCTTGTTAAATTGAGAATTGCTGGCAAACGATTCAAAGGGAATACATTGTTGACGAAACCGGAAATCCTCATAAGGTTGTCCTTTCTCTAGCAGATTTCCGCTTGATCGAAGAGATGTTGGGTTTGGACTTGGACGAGACTGCCCTGGAAGATTTACGCCGCGCCGCCCGCGACCGCGCAGAAGAACTGGCAGAGACATATCTGGGCTAGAAGACGGCGCAATCTCCAATCTCCAATCTCCAATCTCTTATCTTCTACAGGTTGTTTAATCCGCGTTTCTAAGGGGTTGTCAAAACGGCGACGAGCAAGTTGAGGGCGGTGGTCATGTCGTTGCGGCCGGTCTTTACCGCCACATCCACCTCCAGCAAATGGCGGTAAATCTGCTCCAACTGCGGCAGGCTGAATTGGGCGCACTGCTGGTGGAGCTTCCCGGCAACAAAGCTGTGCAGCTTCAGTCGTTGGGCAATCGCCGCCGGCCGATGCCCCCCATCCGCCATCTCCTTCACCTGAATCAACAGCCGGAACTGCCGCACAAACATCGGAAAGAGAGAAAAGGGATCGGCTCCCTCATTGAATTTCTGCTGCAACAACTGGGCCGCCTTCTTGCCATTGCGGTTGCCCAAAGCGTCCACTAAATCGAAGATATTCGCCTCGGCCAGATAAGGGCTGAGCGTGTTCACGTCCTCGGCCGTGATCTCTCCGTCCCCTTTGTAGAGCAGCAGCTTTTCGATTTCGTTCTCCAACATCTGCATGTTACTGCCGACGTTGGCAGCTAACAGATGGGCGGCGTGGGGGGTGATCCGGCCGTTTTTCCCGGCCACCTGCCCCCGAATCCAGCGCTCCAACTCGCTGCCTTCCGGCAAATCGAACTGCTTCTCATACCCCTTCTTCTCCGCCTGCGCCAGTTTGATGATGGCGTTAGAGGCGGGCAATGCGTCCGGCTCCAAAAAGAAAAGCCGCGCCGTCTCCGGTAACTCCGGCAGGTAGGCGGCTAACTCTTTGAGATAATTTTTGTCCGGTTTGGCCGTGAGTAGGCCGGAGACCAGCACCAGCCGGACGTTGGCCAGGAAGGGCATCGCCCCGCACGCCTGCCGCAACTTATCCAGCGGGACCAACCCATCCAGCCGGGTGGTGTTCAAATCCAGCATCGCCGGATCGCCCATCTTGCCCAGCAAGGTGGCTAATTGTTTCTTCTGCGCGTGGCTATCTTTGCCGTGGAAGATGTAGAACATGGAGTTAACAGTTAACAGTTAACAGTTAACTGTTAACTGTTAACTCCTCCCCTTTCACTGTTCTGACCTGGTAGGCGGTGGCGCGGACGGTGTTGCTGCCGGTGAGCAGGTATTGGAAGAAGCGGGTGACGAAGGAGGGTTGGATTTTTTCGATGCTGGCGATTTCCAGGTCGCCCAGGTCGCCGTCGGTGGTGTAGTGGGCTTGCAGGTAAAGGCCCACTGGTTTGGAGATGATGAGGGAGAGGACGACGGAGAGAACGGCCGTTGGCAGCCCATTCACCAACACCGACAAATCCGACTGGGGCCGGTTTTGCCGCTTCTGCTCCAGGGCGAAGGCGCTCTGCGCCGCCAGGGTGGCCATTGTCGCCGTCGTCAGCAGCACCGTGCCGCAGTTGGGATGCACCGCCAGATGGCGCTGTCCCCCTTTCAGCCGCCGGTGGGCTTCGTGGATGGCTTCGTAAACGGCCGTTTCCGGCACATCCCCATACACATTCAAGAAAAACCCGCGATGGTCGGAGTTTCCCTGCGCGTTGAAATTCTTCTGCCTTTCACTCAACACATGGATCGTCGCGTGTTCCAACCCATGATTGCGCCGCACCCGGCGCGCGATTTTTGCCAACATCGTGTCATCTCCAAACATCTGTCATGCTGAGCGCAGCGAAGCATCCCAACGGCCTAAACCGGTTCATAGAGAAAGGGATGCTTCGGAAGACCTCAGCATGACAGTGCATAAGAACTTTGTAAAGGATAGTCTGCTCAGAATGAGCGATTCCAAAGAACATTTCCGGCTGTGTCTGCATCAGGTGGCCGAAAGTGCCAGCGGTGTGGACAGGTGATAAATGGCTGGGCGATATTGCGGTTTTGGAATCGGTTTGCCGCTATCTCGCGCTGTTTCTAGCCACGCTTCTTTCGCCAGTTGTACCTCGCGCAGCGCTTCCTCTGGTGTTTCGCCAAATGCAGAGCAGAAGGCCAAATCAGGAATATCGGCGATGTAGCCTTCATCTTCTTCAGAATAGAAAATGCTAATAAAATAATCGTGCATCTCAATCAGGCCAATTGTCAATGGTTAATGGTCAATTGTCAATTGTCAACGGGGGACGTTCATCATTTTGTGCGGCCGGTGGGCAGGCCCAGGTCCGGCATGGGCCTGCCGGATTGGAAAGCGGCGAGGGCGGCGCGGGTGGCGGTCCGGTCGTCCCAGGGGTATTCGGTGACGCCGAAGCACATCGTTTGTTCGTGCCCATTGCCGCAAATCAGCACCACGTCGGCCGGTTGGGCCAGCGTCAGAGCGAAGTAGATCGCCTCTCCCCGGTCTGGCGCGCGCCAGAATGAGACGCCTTC
>CAYONK010000674.1:0-2605 GCA_964405285.1 uncultured Ardenticatenaceae bacterium | reverse complement strand
GGAACAGCCGGTGCGGGCGGTGCTGGCGCAAACGCGCAGCAGCGCCAGCCGCAGCCTGCCCGAACTGCTGCAACTGCTGGCCGCCCATCTGCTGACGCCCCAATTCAACGAAGCCTATCGCGGCTACCCCGCCTTCACCCGCCTTAGCCAGCCGGTGTCGGAAAACGCCCGCGCTGCCACCGCCAGCGACGCAATCCGCACTCTGGCCGGCCGGGGGCGCACCAATCTGGCCCTGGCTGTTTTGCACGGCTTACAACTGCTGGACAATGAAGAGCAGACCCGGCCATATCGCTCCCCCTACGCCCAGGCTTATCTGAAACTACTGCACAACAAGCCGGAAGGTCAGGTGGTCAACCGGGGCGAACTGCTGGAAGTGGTTGGCAGCGGCATTGGCGGCGATGTCGAGAAGGACATCCCCTTCCGTCTGGAGCCGGAATGGACAGCAGTGGTTTTGTCGGCCCTGGTGTACAACGGCGACATCGTCCTCAGCCTGGGCGGACAAAGACGGCTGGACGCCAGCAGCATCGAACAGGCAGCCACCACAGCCCTGGCCGACCTGATTGATTTCCGCTTCTACGGCCGCCCAACCACCCTGCCGCTCGGCCTTTGGGTAGAGATTTTTGAGGGGTTGGGATTGTCCGCTGGCCTCATCCGCGACGAAAACACGCGCGAAGAAGCGACGCGCCGCCTGCAAAGCGTCGTCCAGAGTGAACTGAACCATGTCGCCACCGTTCAGGGGCGCATCCAACAAGGGCTGCATCTGTGGAATCGCTCCCTCTTCACCGACCGGCGGCTGGTGATTGAGCCGGACGGCAGCGTCAACAACGCCGTCAGCGACGAAGTGACGCTGCCCCACGACCTCTTTACGCCGCCACTGCGCCAGTATAAGCAGATGTTGGAGACCTTGAGCCGCTTCAATACTCCTGGCAAGCTGCGCAATCTCCGCCTCACAGCCCTGGACATCCGCGATGGTCTGGCCGGGCGGGAGGCGCTGCGCCGCGCCGAGCAGTTGTTGCAAACAGTGGAGCAGGTGCAACCGCTGACCACCTATCTGGCGGAAGCGCAGGCCAACATGCCGGACCAGGCGCCGTGGAGCGAACAGGCAACGGCCGTTCAACTACGACTATTGCGCGAATGCCGTAAAGCCGCCAGAGGGGAAACGGCCGTTTCCCTCCCCGACCTTCTCCGCGACCTGCAAACGCTCAAAGGCGACTACCTGGCCGCCTACGCCGCCGCCCATCGCCACAGCGTCCTCGGCCCCGATGAAGACGCCCAACGGCAGGAGATGATGACCGGCGAACGCTGGCAAGCCTTAAAAGCGTTGGTCACCATTGACCTGCTGGCGGCCAACAAACCAGAAATGGACGGCTGGGGACAGGCCATCAGCAACCTGCGCGTCTGCACCGCCTTCCATGAAGGGCTGCTGACCGAAAGCCCCACCTGCACCTGCCGCTTCCGCCCCCGCGAGGCCAGCAGCCGCCCGGCGGCCGAAGTCCTGGACGGGCTGGATGAGCGGCTGACCAACCTGGTCTTGCGCTGGCAGCAAGCCCTGCGCGACGGGTTGAACAGCGCCAGCGCCCAGACCAGCCTCCACGCCCTGTCGCCGGCCGAAAAACAGCCCATCACCCAATTCCTGGCGCAGCCCGACGACGACCCGGCCATCCCGTCCGGGTTGGTCGCTGCCGCCAATCAGGTCTTGCGCGGCATCCACGCCTTGCCTTTATCTGCCGACGCGCTGCTAGACGCCTTAAAAGAGGGGGGAATGCCCTGCACCATTGGCGATTTGCAACAACGCTTCAACCGCCATATCGCCCAAATGATGCGCGGCCACGACGCCGCCAACACCCGCCTGACGCTAGAGTAGGACAAACTTTCCAGTTTGTCCGTCTTGGGCAAACTGGAAAGTTTGCCCTACAAATATGGTATAATCCATCAATCAACCCATCAATGGACAGCCACCACCCAACCGGAGGCGAAACATGGAAACGACTGTCAGCGCAACCGAAGCGCGTATTCATTTTGGCGAGATGATCCGCCGCGTAGCCGAGGCCGAAGAAGCCATCGTCGTCGAGAAAGCGGGCACGCCCCAACTGGTCATGCTCTCCATCGGCCGCTACCAACAACTCATTCAGGCCCAGGCGGCCCAACAACAATCAGCCTGGGAACGGATAACGGCCGTCCACGCCCTCATTCGTCAGCGGCGCGGCGACGCCCCCTTGCAACCATCCGTCGTAGACATCATCCACCAGATGCGGGAGGAACGGGATGAGCAGCTCCTGGCCCATTTGTCCTGACGCCAACCTGGTGGTTCAACTTCTCGTCACCACCAGGCCAGACGACCCCTTGCTCGCCCTCTGGCAAGAGTGGCTGGAAACGCCGGCCGCCCTGGCCGCCCCCTCCCTGCTGTTCTACGAAGTCAGCAACGCCCTGCGCCGCTATGTGAGCTATGGGCAACTCACCCCGGCAGAAGCCGACGCCGCCCTCGACGCCGCCCTCAACCTGGGCATCGCCACCTTCGGCGACGCTGCATTACACCGTGAAGCGTTGGCCCTGGCCCAGGAGTTTGGCCTGCCCGCTACCTATGATGCCCATTACCTTGCGCTGG
>CAYONK010000673.1:0-2616 GCA_964405285.1 uncultured Ardenticatenaceae bacterium | reverse complement strand
ATTTTCAGGTCGGGGGCGGCCAGCAGCAAGCTCTGGACGAATTGTTCAACGGCCGGCAGCAGATGTTCTACGTTGTCGAAAATTAAGAGCCGCTCCTGCTCCCGCAGGTGTTCGCTTAGCGCGGCGCGGGGGGAGGCGTCGGGGGGGATGGGGAGGTGGAGGGCGTCGGCAACGGCCGTTTCCAGCAGCGCCTCCGTTTCCAAATCGGCCAGGGAGATGAATGTTGCGCCGTTGAGGAAATGGCGCGCGCGGCGGTGGGCGGCGGCCAGGGCCAGGCTGGTTTTGCCAATGCCGCCCATGCCGGTGATCGCCAGCAAGCGGCTGGCGGGGTCGTCCAGCAAATCGTCGAGGGCGGATAGCTCTGGCTCTCGCCCGACCAGTTTCGGCGCGGGGGGTAATTCGGCGCGGAACGGCCGTTCGCGCAGTTTGAGGATGCGCTGCCGGAGGACATCTGTCTCTGGCATGGGCGGCACGCCCAATTCGGCCGCCAGCAGGTCGCGGCACTGCTGGTACTGTTTGATGGCCCCGTTGTAATCCCCGTTCCGGGCCAACAGCAGCATAATCTGGCGATGGGCTGTTTCGCGCCAGGGTTCAATTTCCAACAAGTGGCGGGCGGTCCGGATCGCTTCGTCCAGGCGGCCCGCTTTTTGGTAATGGGCGGCGAGCGTTTCCAGGGCGGTTAAGGCTTCCAGCCGCAGTCGCTCGCGCTCCTGGCGCAGCCAGCTTTCAAATTCGGGGGCGTCGGGGATGGCGATCCCGGCTAAAAAGTCGCCGCGATAGAGGGTAACGGCCGTTGCCAGGCTCTCCGCATCCCCCTGGCGAATGAGGTCGCGGAACTGGCGAACGTCTAGCGTGGCGGGGTGGGGCGGGGCGAACCAGACCAGTTTGCGGGTGGATTGGATGGGGGTGTGCAGATGTTTGTTGAGGGTGTAAACGGCCGTGCGCAAGCTGCTTTGCGCCTGCTCGTCGGCCGATTCACCCCAGAGCAGCGCTTCTAGCTGCGGCCGGCTAAACTGCTCATCGTGTAACGCCAGATAAGCCAGCAGGCCAATCCATTTGTCCGTCACTATCCCTGGTATCGGCTCGCCGCCCAGCTTGATGCGCGGCTGGCCTAAAAATTGTAGCTGCAATTTCGCCATTCGTTCGTCCATTTCACGCTGCGTTGACGGAAGGCTTTATACTGAGTAATTGGCATTTTAGCCGCGAAAGTATATCACACCCTAAAAAGGACCAATGTAAAAATGATGAATCGTAAACCATTTCTTATCATCACCCTGCTTGTTGCTATCCTGGTTTTGGCTGCCTGTGGGCGCGTGGCCGACACGGTAACGGAACGGGCCACCGGGGCGCTTATCGAACAGGTAACTGGCCTGGAAAATGTCACGGTTAACCAGGATGGGGAGACCGTTTCTTTTTCGGTGGAGGGGGAGAGCGGCGAACGGATTGATTTTTCCCAGACCAATGACGCTTCGGCCGACGCTTTTTCGGCGATGGGCTTCACTATCCCGCTGCCGGCCGGGCTGTCTGTGGTTTCCAGCGACCGCATTGACCAGGACGGGGAGGCGTACATGGCCAGCGCCTCGTATACGTTGAATGGGGCTGCGGCGGTTGCGGTGAAAACGGCCGTTCACGCAGCCTTGCTAGACGCCGGTTTCCAATACACCGCCTTCTTATCGGCCGAGCAAGAGCCGAACTTGAACGACCCGATGCTAAATTACGTCCACCCGGACGGCTACCAGTTGATGATCATCGGCGACGAAGAGACTGTTGCGTTCAGCCTGATCAAAACATCGCCAGAAGCGGTGCGGGACATGCTGCCCAAAGAATTGATCACGGAACTGGACGGCCGGATGGCCCCCGACAAAACGACCTATGCGCCGGGCGAAGAAATCCGGTTGACCTTTGTCAGCAATACGCCGTTGGATGGCGGGGCCTGGGTTGGTGTGGTGCCATCTGACACGCCGCAGGGGTTGGAGGAGTATGGCAACGCCGCCTATCTCGGCTACGCCTACACCGGAGACGCGCAAGACGGCATTCTGCTCCTTTACGCCCCCGGCGAGCCTGGTTCGTATGACCTGCGCCTGTACAACGCCGGTTTGGAATTGGCTTCGGTCTCCATCAGCGTCAACGACTAAAAACCGGAAACAGGTGGCCGTGCAGCGCCGCTATTTCCAGCCCTGACAGCCGGGCGAGGCCCTTTTTCTGGACAGCCTGAACAGCGTGGCCGATAATCTTGCCGCCGGGATAATGCTTATTCTCGGCCCAATTGGCCGTTTAACGAGAGAGGAACAACAGGCCATAGACGCCTCCAACTCACTCGGAAAACGCTATCAGGAGCAACCATGAAACCCATCTTCGATTACATAGACGCCCATCAGGAGACACACCTCGCCCGGCTGATGGCCTACCTGCGCCAGCCGAGCATCAGCGCCCACGGCCTGGGCATGGCCGAAGTGGCCGACTATCTGCTGGATTGGCTGGACCGCCTGGGCTTCGCCGCTCATCTCCTGCCCACCCCCGGCTGGCCGATGGTCGTCGGCCGCCGCTTCGACCAGCCCGGCGCGCCGACAGTTCTGCTCTACGGCCACTACGATGTCCAGCCGCCGGAGCCGCTGG
>CAYONK010000672.1:0-2625 GCA_964405285.1 uncultured Ardenticatenaceae bacterium | reverse complement strand
GGGCAACGGTCGCCGACCTGGAAGCGGGCTTGACCCAGGCATTGGCCGCCGGACACAACTATTTCGCCGAACTGTGGCAAAGCGGCAGCGACCTGGAGCGTCTGGCGCTGGCCGATCTGGCCACCGGCGCGGGGCTGCCCGCGGAATTGGACGAGGGAGAGCGGCTTTTGACTACCCGCCGCCTGCTGCGACGCGATTTGATCGAGGAAGTGGATGGGGCGTATCGCATCCAGGCGCCGCTCGTCGCCCGCTGGATTCGTGAGGAGTACCCGCCGAGTCTGGTTCGGGCGGAAATGAAGGCGGCACGATGACCCCTTTCACAATTCTCTTCCTCATCCTTATCCTAGCCGCGCTGGGGGCGCTGGCTTATTGGCTGCTGGTGATCACCGAAGGCGTCTACCTGGGGCGGCGGGCGGTGGTCTGGATGTATGACCTGACGGCCGATAAGTATGACGGCATCAAGCAGTATGAGGATGTGGCGGAGGAGTTGTTTGTGGTACGGCCGTTTCTCGCCCACCTGCCCCCCCATCCCGCCCCGCGCTTACTGGATGTGGCGACCGGCACGGGGCGCGTGCCTTATTATCTGCTGGCCGAACCGACGTTTAACGGCCGTTTCGTCGCCCTCGACCCCTCCGCCAAAATGTTGGGGCTGGCGGCGGATAAGTTGCGGCCGTATGGGGACAGGGTGGGTCTGGTGCGCGGAACGGCCGTTCCCCTCCCCTTCCCCGACAACAGCTTCCACGGCCTCACCTGCCTGGAATCGCTCGAATTCTTCCCCTCCGACGCCGCCGCCCTGCGCGAAATGTGGCGCGTCTTGCAGCCCGGCGGCAGCCTGATGGTCACCCGGCGGCGCGGCTGGGAGGCCAAAACCTTCGTCGGCCGCTACCGCGACGCCGACCAATTCGAGGCGCTGCTGGCGGAAATCGGCTTCACCGACATTCGCACCTTCCCCTGGCAGGTAGATTACGATCAGGTGATGGCGCGGAAAAACAGTCAACGGTTAACAGTTAACCGTTGACTGTTGATTGTTAACCGTTGATTGTTAACCATTGACCATTCTCCCCTGGTTTCCCCTGGCGATTTGCGTTAGGATCGAGGATATATGAATTTCTGGCGGCGAACCGGTAGCGCCGTTCGCTGCCCGCCATCTGCGAAAAGCGCGCTGGAGGTAAGAAGCCAACATGGACACCAAAGGTAAATTCTATCTCGGACGATTGCACGATGCCCAGGCCGGCCAAACCGGCCCAGACCCGCTGCTCTACGACCCGCCCGACCTGACCACCCACGCCGTCGTCGTCGGCATGACCGGTTCCGGCAAGACCGGCCTCTGCCTGGGGCTGCTAGAAGAGGCCGCGCTCAACAACATCCCCGCGCTCATGATCGATCCCAAAGGCGACATCACCAACGCGCTGCTCCATTTCCCCGACCTGCTGCCAGCCGATTTCCAGCCCTGGGTCAATGCCGACCAGGCCCGCCGCGAGGATAAGACGGTGGAGCAGGTGGCGGAGGAAACGGCCGTTCTCTGGCGCAACGGTCTGGGCCAATGGGACATCCAACCGGAACGGCTGCGCGCCCTCAAAGAGAGCGTGCGCTTCGCTGTCTACACCCCCGGCTCCGACGCCGGGCTGAAGGTGAGCATTCTCGCCTCGCTCAAAGCGCCGGTCGTCCCCTGGCAAGAAAACCGCGAAGCGCTGCGCGAGCAAATTTCCGGCACTGTCACCGCGCTGTTAGGTCTGATCGGGCTGCGCGACATAGACCCGGTGCGCTCCCGCGAGCATATCCTGCTGGCCAACATCTTCGAAACCGCCTGGAGCCAGGGGCACGACCTGGACCTGGGCGAGTTGATCATGCAAACGCAGACGCCTCCTTTTGCGAAGTTGGGCGTCTTCGACGTCAACCGCTTCTTCCCGGAGAAAGACCGCTTCGATCTGGCGATGCGGCTGAACAATATCCTGGCCGCCCCCGCCTTCCAGTCTTGGATCGAAGGTGAACCGTTGGACGTGGGCCGACTGTTGTATGACGAAAACGGCCGTTCTCGCCACACCATTTTCTACATCGCCCATCTGCCCGAAGCGGAGCGCATGTTCTTCGTCACCCTGCTCTATTCCGCGGTAGAGGCGTGGATGCGCGCCCAAAGCGGCACGTCGGCGCTGCGGGCGTTGGTCTACTTCGACGAAATTTTTGGCTACCTGCCGCCTGTCGGCAATCCCCCCTCCAAAGAGCCGATGCTGCGCATGTTGAAGCAGGCGCGCGCCTTCGGCGTTGGCCTGGTGTTGGCCACGCAAAACCCGGTAGACCTGGACTACAAAGCGCTTTCTAACGCCGGAACCTGGTTCATCGGCAAATTGGGCACAGACCAGGACAAACAGCGGCTGCTCGATGGCCTGGCCTCGGCCATGCCCGGTGGGCTGGAACGGCGCGACTACGACCATCTCATCTCCGCCCTGGGCAAGCGCGTCTTCCTGATGCGCAACGTCCATGAAAAACGGCCGATCCTCTTCCAGACGCGCTGGGCGATGAATTACCTGGCCGGGCCGCTGACGCGGGCGCAAATCCCGGCGCTAAACACCCTGGCCGGCGCAAAAACGCAGCAAGCGGCGAGCGATCAATCGTCAATTGTCAATC
>CAYONK010000671.1:0-2631 GCA_964405285.1 uncultured Ardenticatenaceae bacterium | reverse complement strand
CCAATCCAACCACCGGCTGGGGGCGCGAGGGCGAATCGTGGCGGGTCATCGAAGAGGTGGGGCGGCTGGGCGGGCCGGATTGGTTCCGCCTGGGAGACCTGGACCTGGCGCTCCATCTGGTGCGGGCGGGGATGTTGGCGCAGGGGGAGGGGTTAACGGCCGTTACCCGCCACCTCGCCCACCACTTCGCCATCCAACCCGCCCTGCTGCCCATGAGCGACCAGCTCGCCCCCACCCTCGTCCAATCTGGCGACGAGATATTGCCCTTCCAGGAATGGTTTGTCGCCCGAAAATGGCAGCCGCCGGTGGACAAGATCATCCTGCCCGCCGACGTTCGCGCCACGCCGCAAGTAGCGCGGGCGCTGGAGCAAGCCGACGTGGTGATCATCGCCCCGTCTAACCCGTTCGTCAGCGTGGACCCCATCCTCAACGTCTACCCCATCCGCGAGATGGTCATGGACGCGCCGCAGGCGGTGATCGCCGTCAGCCCGATTGTTGGCGGGCAGGCGATCAAAGGGCCAGCGGCCAAGATGATGGCGGAGATGGGGCTGCCCGCCAGCGCCGCCGCCGTCGCCAGCTACTACGGCGACCTGCTCGATGGCTTCGTCTACGACGCCCAGGACGCGGGCAGCGCAGACCTGCCCGACCTGGAAACCCTTTGCGTAGACACGATTATGACGGACGAAAACGGCCGTCGCCGCCTGGCTAATGACGTGATGCAATTCGCCGCTCAATTGCTTGAATAACCGGCCACCGGCCACCGGCTACCGGCCACCGGCCACCGGCCACCACCCATGACCATCTGGACCATCATCCCCGTCAAGCCGCCATTGCAGAGCAAGCGCCGTCTGGCCCATTTGCTCTCGCCGGAAGAACGCGCCGGTTTGATCGGCGGTTTTCTGGAAGGGATGCTGGCCGAACTGCGGCAGGTGGCGGGGCTGGCCGAACTGCTCATCGTCAGCCGCGATCCGGCGGTTGGGGCTGTCGCCCGGCGGCAGGATGTGGTACTCTTGGAGGAGAAACGGCCGTTTGGCCTCAACAGCGCCGTCACCCAGGCAGCAGCCTGGGCCGGGGCGCGTGGCGCATCTGGCGTTCTCATCCTACCGGTAGACCTGCCCTTTCTCCGCGCCGCCGACATTCAACAGATGCTCGATGCTCTGCCACCCGCGCCCGCCTTGCTCCTGGCCGCCGACGCCCGCAGCCAGGGGACCAACGGCCTGCTCGTCACGCCGCCCGATCCGTTCACCTTTCACTACGGACCAAACAGCCTGCAAAAACATTTACAAGAAGCCGAAAAGAGAGAGATGGTCAGCCGCGTCTTGCATTGCCCTGGTTTGCAATTCGACCTGGACACGGAAGCGGACTGGCAAATTTATCAACGCGCCCGGCAGCCCATCCCCCACCCAGGTTAGCGCCGGGCCGAAAGCCACTCAAGGAGGTTCCCATGTCTAAAGACCGCGTAGCACTCTATTTACAGGACGCCCACTCCCTGCAAGAAGGCATCGAACTGGTGCAGTACGCCGAGGAGAAAGGCTTCGAGGCCGTCTGGCAGGCGGAAAGCCGCCTGGTGCGCGACGCCATCGTGCCGATGGCCGCCTTCGCTGCCGTCACCAAGAAGATCAAAGTCGCCAGCGGCGTGACGAATAACTGGACGCGCAATATCGGCTTGCTGGCCGCCACCTTCCTCACCCTCGACGATCTGGCCCCAGACCGGATTATCTGCGGCATTGGGGCGTGGTGGGATCCGCTCGCCAGCAAGGTGGGCATCGAACGGCGCAAACCGTTGGCCGCCATGAAGGAGACCATTGAAGTGCTGCGCCGCCTGTTGGCGATGGAAAACGTCACCCACTTTGGCGAGTTTCATCATGTGGATGGCATTCAGTTGGATGTGGTTCACGGCCGGCGCGAGCCGCGCAATGTGCCGATGTACATCGGGGCCACCGGCATGAAGATGATGGAACTGACCGGCGAGATCGCCGATGGCGTCTGCCTGAACTATCTGGTCCATCCCAAATACAATCTGGAAGCGATGGACGCTTTGGAAGCGGGGGCGAAACGCGCCGGCCGTTCCATTGATGACATTGACCGGCCGCAACTGATGATCTGCTCCGTAGACCACGACCGCAAACGCGCTCTGGACAAAGCGCGGAAGATGATGACCCAATACCTGGGCCAGCAGCCCCATCTGATGAAGGCCAGCGGCGTCAGCCAGGAATTGCTGGACGAAATCCATCAGGTCCTCACCTGGCCGGCCACCGACGAGCAAATTGAGGCCGCCATGCACCTGGTTCCCGACGACGTAGTGCAGATGTGTACCGCCAGCGGCTCGCCGGAAGAGGTGAAAGCGAAAGTGCGCGAGTACATTGACAACGGCTGCACCTGCCCCATCCTCTACCCCCTCGGCGACGCCAAGCTAATGATTGACATTTTTAGCGAAGGGTACAATTGAGTTGGGAGTTGGTAGTTGGGAGTTGGTAGTTGGGAGTTGATAGTTGGGAGTGACCAACTACCCACTATCAACTACCTACTATCAACTATCAACTTCCCCCCCCTGGTACTTTCGTCCTGAATCCGGCCTGATTTCACTTTGTTTGCACGGGGAATCGGGCCGGTTCGCTTATAATACAGCGC
>CAYONK010000670.1:0-2652 GCA_964405285.1 uncultured Ardenticatenaceae bacterium | reverse complement strand
CCAATTCCTCGATATTGGCCCCACCGACGCGGGCGGCCGTTTCCAGGAAGTAGAAACGGCCGTTTTCCGCCCGAATAAACTCCGTATGGGTCACGCCCCGCGCCATGCCAAATCCGGCGACCATCTGCCGGTTGAGGGCCATGATTTCCTGGGCGACCGGATCGTCGCGGCGCATGGTGCGGGTGACGAAGACCCCGCCATCGTGGGCGACGTTCAGGGGCGGTTGGGTGTATTGATGGGGGACCGCCAGGACCACTTCGCCCTCGGAGACAATGGCGTCTACGTGGTACACCTGACCGGGGATGAACTGCTCCAGCAAAAAGTAAGATTGCTCGTCGCCTAGTTGGTCCAGCCAGCGCCAGACTTCTTCGGAATTGTAGACCTTTTTAATGCCCATCGCCCCGGCCTCGGCGCGGGGTTTTAGCACCCAGGGCGGCGGCACATTTGCCATGAAGTCGCGCAATCGGTCGTAGTTGAAGATGGGGGTGAAGGCGGGGACGGGCAGCCCGACCCGGCTGGCCTGGGTGCGCATGGCGAGTTTGTCGCGGAAATAACGGCCGTTTGTCACCCCCAGCCCCGGCAGCCGAAAATGTTCCCGCAGGTTGGCGGCCGGCAGCACGTCATAATCATCCAACGGAACGATCTGGTCAATGTCGTAACCCCGCGCCAGGTAGGCGATGGCGTAGGTGATGTCCGGTTGTTTCGCCAGATCAGGCATGAAGAAAATCTCATCAATCGCCTCACGGGGCCAGGGTTCATCCCGCAGCTTCTCCCGCGTCACCAGCAGCACCCGGCAGCCCAGCGCCTTAGCCGCCTTGAGAAAACTGGTCCCCTTTAAATAACTGGCCAAACAAAGAATTGTCACCTGCTTCTCAACCATTCAATACCTCTTATGGAGTGGCAAGTTACAAGCCACTCCGGTAAAAGCCACCTGTAACCTGTAACCTAAAAGCAAAATGTCAGTTTACGATCACTCTCAGCGCAACGCTCCAATGTGCGCAGGCGGCAAACCTGGGCGCTTTGGACGCTGCTCCCTCATAACATCAGGGCAATCGCCACAACAAGCAAAATAGCCAAGATAATAAAACCGATGATCATGATCGCCACCAGGTTATCGTCGCGCTGGGTGCGGGGCAGGTAGGCATCCGGGTCTTCATAACCAATCGCCGGCCGTTCTGCCGCCAACTCCTGCTGCAAGGCTTCGGTGCGCGCCGTCAAAGCTGATTTTCGCACCAATGCAGGGGCCAGGTCGGCCAGCAGCGATGGCGTCAATTCAACTTCTTCGTCACTATCCATCGCCGCGGACAGACGGCTGATGAGAGTGTCGTTCAGAGCGGGCGACTCTTCGACAGCAGGGGGGATAGGGGGCACAACGGCCGTTTCCTCTTCTCCTTCCCCCTGCGCCATCTGCGCCCGAACCTCAGGCGGGGCCAGACGGCGCACCCACGGAGGCAGATCACTCTGCGGCAAAGTTGAAACTTCAGCCCGCTTCTTTACTTCGGCCAGGGCGGCTGCCAACGCTTCGCGTTCGGCAACGGCCGTTGGCGGTGGCGCATCCAGAGGCGCAGCGACAATCTCCACGTCGCGCACCCGCAAATAATAATCAGCCCGGCGCGGATCAAAGGCCAGGTGGCCTCCGGCCCGGATCGTGTCTCCTTCTTGCAGCGTCGCTTCCGCCGCCGCCCGCGCCGACAATACACAACGGACCCGGTGATCCTGCTCAATAAGGGTGAACTGAGTAGAAGAGGCAGAACGGCCGTTGCCTCCCCCATTCACCTCCGACACCCGGCCCACCACAAAAACCAGGCCCAAAGGCAGTTCCGCCGGAATTTGCAACGCCAAACGATTATTCAGATGAGTGACTGTTACGTCCATCGCCAATCAATCCACCTTCCCAGTTCAATACAGCGACAACCATCAAAGCAGCCAATCCGCGCCGGAAAGCAGCCAAACAGCCCATTTTTCCGGCGCAAACTCGATTATACCCCATATCTGCCCGCGCTCTGCCCCACCATTGTCAAAGAAAACCCCGAAACTCGCCACAATTTATTTGACGAAAAAATCACAATTGCTATACTTGGCCTTCGGTATACGCTTTGCCAAACGTCAAGCAGATTTACCTTTACAGTTCATAAACGTAAGGAAGTATGCCGACGTAGCTCAATTGGCAGAGCAATGCTCTTGTAAAGCATAGGTTATGGGTTCAAGTCCCATCGTCGGCTTTTACACCAAGATCAGGGTCAGTGTCCCGAGTGGCAAAGGGGGCGGACTGTAAATCCGCTGCGCGACGCGCTTCGTAGGTTCGAGTCCTACCTGGCCCACTGATTCGTAATCAGTGTTCAGATGTACCACATTCACCAATTGTACACTGAGCAGTGCAAACTGATTACCAAACCGCCCACATAGCTCAGTCGGCAGAGCGCATTCTTGGTAAGAATGAGGTCATGGGTTCAAATCCCATTGTGGGCTTTATGCCCCGCGCGTCCACTACAGAGAGGTCGCCGGGGTATTCTTGTGAATGGGTTCATATACGATTCGTATCACGGACAAATACACTCCTGATACATTTCGCAAACAGAAATTTGAGGGTTTAAGCAATGGCCAAAGAAAAATTTGTGCGCGAGAAGCCACACTGCAACATCGGCACCATCG
>CAYONK010000669.1:0-2687 GCA_964405285.1 uncultured Ardenticatenaceae bacterium | reverse complement strand
TTTTTTGATCTCTTTCACTGACTTCTCGGAGTGTATTTCCGACGGTGAAACGGTAGAAGAGGCCATTCACAATGGGATGGATGCCTTGCAAGAAACAATCGCCGCGTTGGAGAGCCTGAATCTGCCTGTGCCGGAGCCGGGCAGCGGTGGCAGCTACAGCGGTAAGTTTATTCAGCGCGTTCCCAAGAGCATTCATGCGCGTCTGGTCATGCGGGCCAAGCAAGAAGGGGTGAGCATGAATTCGCTCGTTACTTCAATTCTGGCGGAAAGCCTCGGCCGACGCGAGGCTGTTTGACTATAGGTATTCAGATATGTTCGTAGAAAAAAAGATTGCATTTATAGGCAGCGGCACGATGGCCGAGGCGATGATTCGTGGACTACTCTCGCAGGAAATTGTGACGGCCGATCAGGTGATCGCCGCCGACCCATGGGAGGCGCGGCTGAAATATCTGCACGAGCGCCACCACGTTGCGGTGACGCGGGATAATGCGCTGGCGGCCGAAGAGGGGCAGGTGGTGGTCCTCTCCATCAAGCCACAAAATCTGGCCGAGGTGATGCCGCTCATTCGCGGCCATCTGCGGCGACAGGATTTGCTGCTCTCCATTCTGGCGGGCGTGCCGATCCGCAAATTGGCCGATGGGGTGGCCCACGCTTCGGTGGTGCGGGCGATGCCCAACACCCCGGCGCAAATCGGCCAGGGGATCACCGTCTGGACGGCGACGCCGGAGGTGAGCGACCTGCACAAGCAGCAGGCGCAGGCCATTCTCGGCTCGTTGGGCGAAGAGATTTACGTGGATGATGAGCGTTATCTGGACATGGCGACGGCGCTGAGCGGTTCCGGGCCAGGCTATGTCTTCATGATGATGGAGGCGATGATTGACGCCGGGGTTCACATGGGCTTTTCCCGCCGCATCGCCACCGACTTGGTGACGCAGACGATGTTGGGGTCGGTGGAGTACGCTCGCCGCTCCAATCTACACGTCGCCGAACTACGTAATCAGGTGACATCGCCGGGCGGCACGACGGCCGAGGCGCTCTACCACATGGAGAAGGGCGGCCTGCGGACGGTCATTTCACGCGGCATCTGGGCGGCGTACCAGCGCTCCATCGCCCTGGGGCGGGGCGAAGACGCGAAATTGACGATTAACGATTGACAATGGTCAATTGTCAATCGTCAATCGAAATGGTTTTACTTCAAGATGGCCCGCGCTGGCTGCTGTTTGAGAGGCCGGTGCGGGTTTTTGCTGTCACTGAACCGGGGCAGGTGGCGGGGGCGTTGGCGGAGGTGGCAACGGCCGTTTCCCACCACGCCCTCCACGCCGCCGGATTCCTCAGCTATGAGGCGGCCGCCGCCTACGGCCTGGCCGTCCACCCGGCCGGGCCGGACGACCCGCCCCTGCTCTGGTTTGGCCTGTATGAACGGGTGACAGAGCTGGCGGAACCGCCGCCGCTCGCCGGGGAGACGTATGAATTGGGCGAGTGGCGGGCGGGGTTGGACGAGGCGGGGTATGCAACGGCCGTTGCCCGCATCAAAGCCCACATCGCCGCCGGGCAGACCTACCAGGTCAATTTCACCTTCCCCCTCAGCGCCTCGTTTGCCGGTGCGCCCTATGCCTTGTTCCGCGAACTGCTGCGGGCGCAGCCGGCCGGATACGCCGCTTACGTGGACACCGGCCGGCACGTCCTCTGCTCCATCTCACCGGAGCTTTTCTTCCGGTTGGAGGGGGAGAGATTGACCGGCAGGCCGATGAAAGGCACGGCGCGGCGCGGCCAGACGGCCGCCGAAGACGCGGCCAACGCCGCGTGGCTACGCCAATCAGAGAAAAATCGGGCGGAAAATGTGATGATTGTGGACATGATCCGCAACGATTTGGGGCGGGTGGCCGAGGTGGGCAGCGTGCAGGTGGCCGACCTGTTCACCATCGAACAATACCCGACGCTGCTGCAAATGACTTCCACCGTGACGGCGCGGACGACGGCCGATCTACCCGCCATCCTGGCCGCAATGTACCCCTGCGCCTCCATCACCGGCGCGCCGAAGGTGCGGACGATGCAGATCATCCGCGAATTGGAGGCGGGGCCGCGCGGGGTCTACACCGGCAGCATCGGCTATGTTGCGCCGGGGCGGCGGGCGCAGTTTAATGTGGCGATCCGCACGGTGACGCTGGATCGGGCGCGGGGGCGAGCGACCTATGGCGTGGGCAGCGGCGTGGTTTGGGATTCGGATGCGGCGGCGGAGTATGCGGAATGTTTGCTCAAGGCGAAGGTGTTGATGGCGCGGCGGCCCGCCTTCGACCTGCTGGAATCGCTGTTGTGGACGCCAGAAGAGGGTTACTTTTTGTTGGAGCGGCATATCGCCCGGCTGCTGGCGAGCGCGGCCTATTTTGGCTTTGACGTGGCGGAAACGGCCGTTCGCGCTGCCCTCGACGACGCGGCAAAGGGGTTGACGGGGGCGAGTAAGGTGCGGCTGCTGGTGGGGGAAAACGGCCGTTGCCACAGCGAAACCGCTCCCTTGACCGCGCTGCCAGAACCGGCCCGGCTTGGTCTGGCTCCGGAGCCGGTGCGCTCGGACGACCTATTTCTCTATCACAAAACGACGCAGCGCGACGCCTATGACCGGGCGAAGGCGGCCTGCCCGGACTGCGACGAGGTGGTTTTGTGGAATGAGCGGGGCGAACTGACCGAGG
>CAYONK010000668.1:0-2692 GCA_964405285.1 uncultured Ardenticatenaceae bacterium | reverse complement strand
AAGTCAGTACAATTCGCTCCCCGCCAAACGCCACCCGGTTGACCAGTTCAGAAATATCCCGCTTCACTTGTCCAATGCTGATTTGCGCGTCGCTCATTTCGACCTCCAAAATTGCAATATCCTGATAGACAGTATAAAACAAAGTGTTTTATTGGGTCAATCCCTTCACCTGGTCAACGGTTCAGGCAGTAGCCTTCGCGGGAATGACTGGTTTAGTGGTTACTTTTTGACTACAATTTGTTGAGGAATTAACAGAGGAGTATGCTTGTGATTCCCTGTCTAAACGCAAATTGACCAGACAATTACCCCTAAAGCGCAACGAACGGTTGTGCGCGAATATCTGCAAAACGCCGGGGCCACCATTCTCCTGGCTTTTCATGAAACGGCCGTATCCCCTACAATCCCCTCATGCACCACGATGAACTCTATTCCACCCTGCGCCAATCGGCGGCGGTGAAGCTGCTGCAAAGCCAGAACGCGCCGCTCATCCTCAGCTTTCTGGTCGCCCAGTTCAAACTGAAACAGCGCGTTACCATTCCGCACACCGAACTAATCGAACATCTGACCGCCTATCTGGAAGCGTTGCAGGAAAGCCATCCGGGGCTGTATGGGGGAACGGCCGTTGCCTACCTGCGCCTCTGGTGCGACGATGACCACCGCTTCTTGCGCCGCTACTACGCCAGCGGCCGCGACGACCCCGTCTACGAATTGACCCCCGACGCCGAACGGGCCATCACTTGGGTCGAAGAGCTGCAAAAAAGCGACTTCGTCGGCACAGAGTCCCGCTTTTTGCGCATCTTCGACTTGCTGCAAGAGATTGTGATTTACGGCACGGAAGACGTGGCGGCGCGGCTGGCGCAATTAGAGAAGGAAAAGGCGCAGCTTCAGGCGCAGATTGACGCCATCAAAGCGACCGGTGAGGTGGCGCAGTATTCGCAGACGCAGATTAAGGAGCGTTTTTTTGAAGCCAACGATGTGGCCCGCCGCCTGCTGGGCGATTTCCGCGAGGTGGAGGAGAACTTTCGCGCCATTGCCCGGCAGGTGCAGGAGCAGCAGTTGGCGCTGGAGGCGCGTAAGGGGCAGATTGTGCAGCATGTGCTGGAGGCGGACGCGGCTTTGAAGGAGTCGGACCAGGGGCGCAGTTTTTACGCCTTTTGGGAGTTTTTGATTTCGGCGCAGCGGCAGGAGGAGTTGCAGGAGTTGTTAACGGCCGTTTACCACCTCCCCGACCTGCAACAGCTAGACCCCGCCCAAACCGTCCGCCTGCGCCGCCTTAAGCGCAGCCTGATAGAAGCCGCCGCCAAAATCATCGAGTCCAACCGTCGCCTGGGCGAGCAACTCCGCAAACTGCTCGACGAGCAAAACCTGGCCGAGGCGCGCCGGGTGATGGAGTTGGCGACGGAGATTAAGCAAACGGCCGTTGCCCTTGCCGCCAATCCGCCCGACGACAAAGCGTTTCTCTGGGTGGAAGCGGAACCGAACGTGGACATGCCCTGGGAACGGCCGTTGTGGACCTCGCCCGCCACGACCACTTACGCCGACATTGAACCAGAAATCGCCATACTGGATTTATCGGCGGCCAATCTGGATGCTCTGTTCAGCCAGTTTTACGTGGAGGAGAGCCGCCTGCGCCGCCATATCGCCGCCTTGCTGGAGCAAAAGCCGGTGGTGACGTTGGGGGAGGTAACGGCCGTTTACCCCCTCAGTCAAGGTCTGGCCGAACTCGTCACCTACCTCGCCCTGGCCGCCCACGACGAGAGCCACGAGATTGATGGCCGTGCCTGGGAAGAGGTGGTGATGGGGGAAAACGGCCGTGTCGCCCGCCTGCCCCTGGTAAAATACAAGAAGAGTTAACGCAAAGAAGCAGAGGAGCAGAGGAACGGAGAGAAGAAAATAATAAACCTCCGTTTCTCCGCTTCTCTGCGTTAAAGAATTCCTATGGATGACCAACTACCTTACGCCCCATTGATTCTCAAGCTGTTGCAGGGTGTCGTCTACTACGATGACAAACTGTGGGAACAGCTCATCAGCTACGCCGCGCCTATTCAGCGCCACTTTGCCGCCATCGGCTTGCAGCTTCACCTGGATGAAGCCGAAGGCTACGCCTACCTGACCCAACCCGACGACGACGAAGCCCCCACCAACCTGCCGCGCCTGGTGCGCCGCATCCCCCTGACCTACGATGCCACCCTGCTCTGCATACTGTTGCGCGAAAGCCTCCAGCAGTTCGACGCCCGTTCGCCCGACATGCCCCGCCATGTCCTCAACCGCGCCCAGATTCAGGAGATGATGCAGCTATTCTTCCCCGAACAAACCGACATGACCCGCCTGGAACGGCGCATAGATAGCGCCATCCGGCAAGTCGAAAACGTCAGCTTCCTCAAAAAACTCAACGACGACAACGAAGACCTTTACGAAGTGCGCCGCATCATCAAAGCCAAAATCTCCGCTGATGCGCTGGTGGACATTCGTGAGCAATTGCGAGCTTATCATGGGGAGGATTAACGTAGAGAAAAGCCCCCTCCTTCTCCGTTTCTCTGCGTTAAATGTGTTATCATATTGGCAGAAAATGTAATCACTCTTGGAGGCGGATATGGTACGCACACAAATTCAGTTAACTGAAAAACAATCTGAGAATCTAAGGCGATTGGCGGAAATAGACAACGTCTCGCTGGCTGAAGTAATCCGGCGC
>CAYONK010000667.1:0-2709 GCA_964405285.1 uncultured Ardenticatenaceae bacterium | reverse complement strand
AGGCAGGGTGCAAATTTCCCTGGGCCGTTCGCCGGACGAGGTGATTGTGCTGGTTCAGGATGATGGCCGGGGGATACCCGCCGAGGTGCAGCCGGGCCTGGGCCTGGACCTGGTGGCGACGCTGGTGCGGGATGATTTACACGGCCGTTTTAAGTTCAATCCCCTGCCCAACGGCGGCACGGAGGTGAGTATTCGCTTGCCGCGAGAGATCGAACGGGAGTTAACGAACAACAGTTAACAGTGAACAGTCAACGGTTAACTGGAGAATAGCAATGAAGATTTTGATTGCCGACGACGAATCAATTATCCGCCTGGGGTTGAGGGCGATGTTGGCGGAGATGGGGCATGAGGTGATCATGGCGGTGAACGGCCGTGAGGCGATCCAGATGGCCCAACGCCACCAGCCGGACCTGGCGATTCTGGACATCCGTATGCCTTTCACCGATGGCTTGCAGGCGGCCAAACTGCTGGCCCGCGACAATCCGCTGCCCATTCTGCTGCTGACGGCTTACAGCGAGCAAGACCTGGTGGAGCGGGCGACTGATTTGCCCATTCAGGGCTATCTGATCAAGCCGATTCAGACGGCCGAACTGTCGGCGGCGATCACGGTGGCCTATAAACGTTTTCAGGAGCAGCAATCGCTGGCCGACCGGGCGGCGAAGTTGGAAGAGACGTTGGAGATGCGCAAACTGGTGGACCGGGCGAAGGGGAAGTTGATGGCCGCCGGTCTGTCAGAAGATGAGGCGTATCGTTCGATGCAAAAGGTGGCGAGGGATAACGGCCGTTCCTTGCGTGAAGTCGCCCTGGGGATTTTGGGAGGGGGATGACAAGTTACAAGTTACAGATTACAGTTTTGATGTAACCTGTAACCTGTAACTTGCAACCCAACTCTACGCCGCCGCGTCGGCCGGGGCGTTCACTTCCACTGGTGGCTCGGCCACATCCACGCGGTTGAAGGCCAGTTCTCCATCCGCCACGTCAATCAAGATATGGTCGCCCGACTTGAACTCGCCGCGCAATAGCTGCACAGAGAGCGGGCTTTCCACATAGCGCTGGATCGCCCGGCGCATCGGCCGCGCCCCAAAGTCCTTGTCGTGTCCCTGGTCGGCCAGCCAGCGCTGCGCCGCTTCGGTCAACATAATCGTCAGGTTGCCCTGCTCCGCCAGCCGCTCCTGCACGTCCTTGATTTGCAGCTTGACGATCTCCAGCATGTCTTCCTCGGATAGTGGCTCGAAGATGATGATCTCGTCAATCCGGTTGATGAATTCGGGGCGGAAGGTCTCTTTCAACGCCTCTTCGATGCGCTTGTGGTCCGCCTTTTCTTGCGGATCGCGCACCCCGGAGAAGCCCAACGCGCCCGATTTGTGGACGAACGATGTGCCGACGTTGCTGGTCATGACGATGACGCTGTTGCGGAAGTTGACAATGCGACCCTGTCCATCGGTTAAACGGCCGTCGTCCAACAGTTGCAGCAGCGTATTCCACACATCCGGGTGGGCCTTCTCGATTTCGTCGAACAGCACCACCGAATAGGGGCGGCGGCGCACCTGTTCGGTCAGTTGCCCGCCCTGCTCGTAGCCGATGTAGCCGGGCGGCGCGCCAAAGAGGCGGCTGACGGTATGCTGCTCACGGTACTCGCTCATATCAATGCGCACCAGCGCCTCTTCGTCGTCGAAGAGGAATTCGGCCAGCGCTTTGGCCAGCTCGGTCTTGCCCACGCCTGAGCTGCCGAGGAAGATGAATGTGCCTAACGGCCGTTTTGGATCACTTAACCCCGAACGGCTGCGGCGGATGGCGTCCGCCAGGGCGGCAATCGCCTTATCCTGCCCCACAATGCGCTCGTGGAGCCGCTCTTCCATTTGCAGCAGCTTCGCCGCCTCCGTCTCCAACATTTGCGTCACCGGGATGCCGGTCCAGGAAGCCACCACTTCGGCGATGTCATCCTCATCCACCACCTCGTCCAGCTTCTGCTCCGATTGCCACTTGGCGCGGGCTTCTTCAAACTCTGTCTGCACCCGCAGCCGCTCCGCCCGGTTGATGGCCGCCCGTTCATAATCGCGTACGGTGTGGGCCTCTTCTTCTTCGGCCGTCAATTTGTCCACCAACTTCTTGTGTTCGCGTAAATCGGTCGGCAGCGTGTGGAGGGCCACGCGCAGTTTGGCCGCCGCCTCATCCATCAAATCAATCGCCTTGTCCGGCAAGGAGCGGTCGGTGACGTAGCGCTGCGACAATTTGGCCGCCGCCACCAGCGCCGCGTCGGAATAGCGCACCTTATGATGGGTCTCGTAGCGGTCCCGCAGGCCATAGAGCATCTCTATCGTATCTTCGACCGATGGCTCGTCTACGAAGACCGGGGCGAAGCGGCGTTCCAGGGCGCTATCTCGTTCGATATACTGCCGGTACTCGTCCAGCGTGGTTGCGCCGACGCATTGTAGTTCGCCCCGCGCCAGGGCGGGCTTGAGCATGTTGCTGGCGTCCATCGCCCCCTGCGCCGACCCCGCGCCGACGACGGTGTGCAGTTCGTCAATGAAGAGGATGATCTCCCCTTTGGCCCGCTGAATTTCTTCCATCGCCGCTTTCAGCCGCTCTTCAAATTCGCCGCGAAAACGGCTGCCGGCGATCATCGCGCCCAAATCGAGCGAGACGACCAGTTTGTTGAGCAAGTTCTCCGGCACGTCGTTGTTGATGATTTTTTGCGCCAGCCCTTCG
>CAYONK010000666.1:1612-2732 GCA_964405285.1 uncultured Ardenticatenaceae bacterium | reverse complement strand
TTGAACCGGCTGAGGACAAAGAGTTGTCGCCCAACGGCCGTTTCCGCATCACCCTGGAGCTGCTAGAGGAAGAAGAGGATGACTGGCGCACAATGTTGACAACGTTGAGGCAAGAGGGGGGTGCGGAGATAACGGCCATTACCTGGCGCTCCCAGGCCACCTTTGCCGAGGACGATCCCGGCGGCGAGTGGCTCAGCCCCAGCCAATTCTTCATTCGCTTCGCAGATGGCGGGCCGCTGCTGCTGGACGCCAACCGGCCGGGGCAGGCAGTCAACGCGCAAACCGGCCTGTTCGGCCTGGCGCGGCCCGCTGAAGATCGTGGCATGGTCGCCGTGCCGGGGCCTGCGCCGGACAGCTTTTATTTGCTGTTGCTCAGCAACCGATTCGATACCGCCCCCATCCAACTTTATCATGCAAACAGCGGGCTGGTGGAAACGCTACCTTATTATCGCTCTGTGCCCTTTGCACCTGACCAGCAATGGCTGCTGATGTATGGGGAAGGGGGGAATGAACTCTGGATACGACGCCTGAATGAGGTTGAGGGCGAGTGGCGTCTGCTCGGTGAAGGCGTTTACACCTATCGCTGGAATGCAGAAAACACAGAAATCGCGCTGGGGCATGATTGGCAAGCAGTAACCTGGCAAGCCTTTCCCTCCGGAGATCTGATTGGGCAGTGGTCCACTGCGCCCTTTTTCTCCTATCAACTGGGAGGCTGGTCGCCAGACGGCCGTTTCCTGGTCGCGCTGGGAGCGGCAGACGATGCCCCCTGGCAGCGACCCCAGGCGTTGTTTCTCTTTGCCCGTGATTCCACTACCAGTCCATAGCGAGCCTGCTAACCATTAAAAACATCTTAACTTTGCAGCCTTTGAACAAGAACCAAGCGGTTCTTCTCCTGCGAAAATGTAGCCCAGGTTAGTAACCTGGGTTACGTTTTCATTCGTGGTGGTGTGCCACGCTCATGAAATCTCCCTCCCACCAGAGAAAAACCTGGTTTTAACCCATACAGACATAAAACAGCAACTTTTCGCGCGTCCATAAGGCGCAAATTTTGGGAACGAACATCATGAACAAAACAGTACTACTTCTATGTGTTTGCTTGCTTTTAAGCGCAAGCGGTTGT
>CAYONK010000666.1:0-1512 GCA_964405285.1 uncultured Ardenticatenaceae bacterium | reverse complement strand
TACAGAGCCGGCGGGCGAAACCGAAAATGGGACGAATGACGTCTGCGTTGCCGATACGACAGATTGGCAGTTGTTTGAGAGTTCCCATATGGCTTACACGATACGCATACCCCCCTCATGGCATGTGTTTGATTTTGGTCACCTTGGAAGCTTCAAACAGGACCTAAGCGAACAGCGAGAAGAGCCGTATATTGCCTTTCAGCGATTTCTGGGCGATTCCCTTGAAGAAGAACTTAAGCTATTCTTCCCCCCCGGCAGCGTGATTGCCGAATTCGAGCGCCAGGAAACGACCTATAATGGTTACCCGGCCTTTTTGACCACAGACTTCCCTTTAGCGCCAGGAGCCTACGTGGCGGTGGTGCGCGATGAAAAGAACAATCGCTTTGTTGCTTTTGGACTGAACATCTGGCGGGAAACTGAAGCGGCAGAAGGTCTTTCAGAGGCCAAAGCATTGGAAATCTGCCAGTTCGAAGCCGCGCTGCAAACGCTTGTTCTATTAAGTGTCAAAGAAGAAAGTGTAACCATCATAGATGGGGAATGTGTGGTTGATACGTCTCATTGGATTTTGTACGAGAACGCCTACTTCGGTTACAGCGTGCAGGTACCGCCATCGTGGGTTGTGCGTGATAACGAACAATATGGGACCTCGTTCAACTTGCATGATTTTCCACGAGAAGAAACCAACCCCTATATCTACACCGAATATTACACAAGGGATGGAGCCTCTTTTCCTGACGTGATCAGGCCGTATGTTTCTGACGAAATGTGGGCTGACTTCACCTATGAGTCCACAATGTTCAACAATTACCCCGCTTATATCACCACAAGAATCCCTTCAATGATGGGGGTGTATATGGTGTTCATTGAATTGGAAAACCACTACCTTGCTTTTGGGTTAACGCCCTGGCGCGGAGAGGATGAACCAGAAGATTACCCAGGAGCTTCGGAAGAAGACAAATGTTTATTTGAAGCTATGCTGCAGACCCTCATTGTCCAGCAGCAGGATTCCTGAAAGGGTGTTGTTGGTGTTATCCATTTTTGGTAAGTGTAGAGGAGTGTATCCATGAAAATCATGCGCATTTGCGCTACGTTTGTCATAGCCCTGACCGTTCTTGCCGCTTGCACGAAGCCAAAATCAACGCCGGCCGCTGCGGAAGCCAGGGTGACGGAAACGGCCGAACCAACCACGGCAGCCACACCAAGCCCGCCCACACCGACAGCAACGGCCGTATTACCTACACCTACACCCACGGCAACCGAATTGCCCCCCACTGTGGAAGTTACGTCAACGCCGCTGCCTGTTGCGCTATGCCCGGGTGAAGCGGGGGCGGAACTGACCTGGACCTGTGAGGAAAACAGTCGGGATGGTACACGTCGTTGTACGGCTGATGACCCGGAGCCGCAATTTGCCTGCTATGAAGACCTGACGCATGGCTTTGCCCTATCCCTGATGAATGACTGGACAACTGGTGCAGAGGTCTATCAGCGTCCTCCTTATCGCGAAAGAGATAA
>CAYONK010000665.1:0-2733 GCA_964405285.1 uncultured Ardenticatenaceae bacterium | reverse complement strand
CAGTTAACAGTTAACTGTTAACTGTTAACTGTTGATTGTTCGGTGTTATTATGGGTTGTCAGAAAGCAGGGTTCGTAGCAAGTGGATCATCTGATCCGCTTCACGGCGATATTCGTGGTCTTCGAGCGTTTGATACGCTTCCAGGTCGGCGAGGGCGTCTGGGTAACGGCCGTTTTGCTGCGCCAGCATTGCCCGGTTAAACAAGGCCGGGGCGTATTCCGGGTCTTCTTCTAACAGCGCATCGAAATCAGCTTGCGCCTCCTCCATCCGCCCCAACTCCCGAAACAACAAAACCCCACGCTCCAACCTGACCCGCTGGAACGTGGGGTCAATCTCATACGCCTTGCTGAAATAGCGGACCGCCGCCTCGTGCTCGCTGCGCATCGAATTTTGGTTGCCAAAATACCGGTGCAGCCCACCCCAGGTATAAACCAGATAAGCCCAAAGGAAACGCAACATAACAGGCTAACAATCAACAGTTAACAGTTAACTGTTGATTGTTTTCACTCTCTTTCGCCCAGCCAGCGCTCCGCCTGCATTGCGGCGGCCACGCCCTGGCCTACAGAGGTTCCCACCTGCCGGTAGATCGGATCCTGGATTTCCCCGGCGGCGAAGACGCCAGGTACGCTAGTGCGCATCAGCTCATCGGTGATGACGTAGCCATGTTCGTCCATTGCCACCTTGCCTTCCAGGAATTTGCTGTTGGGATAATGGCCGATGAAGACGAACACCCCATCAATCGGCATCTCGTGGGTCTCGCCGGTTTTGAGATTGCGCAGCAGCGCCGACTGCACCGATCCGTTGCCCTGAATCTCCTCAACCACGCTGTCCCAGATGAAAGACATCTTTTCATTGGCGAAGGCGCGGGTTTGCAGCGCCGGCCCGGCCCGCAGGCTGTCGCGCCGGTGGACAACGCGGACGGCGGTGGCGAATTTAGTCAGGAACAGCCCTTCTTCCAGAGCGCTATCGCCACCGCCAATGACGATGACCTCTTTCCCGCGGAAGAAGAAGCCATCGCAAGTGCCGCAGTAGCTCACGCCACGCCCGATAAACGCTTCCTCGCCGGGAATGCCCAGCCGACGCGGCGAAGCCCCGGCCGTGATGATGAGCGCATCGGCCAAGTACTCTTTGCCGTAGGTTTTTACATAGAAGGGGGAACCTTTGCTGAAATCAACTTCGACCACTTCGTCATATGCCAGGCGCGCGCCGAAATGCTCGGCCTGCTTTTGTAGCACTTCTACCAGTTCAGGCCCGGTTGGGGTGCGCTCCGGACTCCAGAAACCAGGGTAGTTCTCGATTTCTGAGGTGATGGCGATCTGCCCGCCGATCTGCGTCCCGGCAATAACCAGGGGGTTTAGTTGAGCGCGACCGGTATAAATCGCGGCCGTCAGGCCGGCCGGGCCAGAACCAATAATGATGATACGTTCTCTTTCCATTGTTCTATCTTTGTTACCTGTGTGGTTGCGGCCGTCAGGTCGCGGCGGGTGAGCGGCGATAATTCAGAAATTGCCAACGGGTACTCTGGCAATCACCAGCCTGCCCCTATCCGAGCCACCTTACTGCACGGCCGTTATCACGTTCAAATTGGAAGCTCTCCATCCGTATAGATGCGCCAGATGACCTGTTTCTTACCTGCCGATTGTAACGCGCTGGCAAGGGTGACACAATCCCCAAAAAGCAAAAAGCGACCGAAAACGGCCGCTTTTCCTGACTTTCTTGGTTGTTGGCGCTTAATCCTGCGTGGTGAACACGACGCTGTTGTCACCGCCATGTTCGTTCGCCCAATAAGCGTCGGCTGCATCGTCGTTGGCCCAGACCTCGTTGTCCACCAGGTAGCGGAACTGGAACTGACCATCTTTCGGCAGGCGCAATTTTGCCTGGAAAGGAACGTCGCTGGCTTTACCTTTTTTCATGGCGACGGGTTCCCAGTTGTTGGCATCGCTGACGAGGGCGACGGTGTTGGCGTCCGGGGCGGCGAATTCAAAGGTGACTTCGCATTCATCTTTGGTTTTGAAGAATTTCTTCTTAATCATCTTGTGTAAAACTCCTTCAATTCTAATCCGTTTGGAATTCTATTTTCACCTTACCAGCTTTGTGGTTGATCGGCAAAACAGCGACGGATTATAACGGCCGTTCCCCAACCGTCAAATTCGCTACTCTGGTAAATAAAGCGGGGGCATGCCATTGCGCGGCGCTCCGGGGGGGCCGTCAGGCAGGCAGCGCAGGTCAAAAACGTTCGGCAGCGCGTGAATTTGATGCAAAATACGCACCAATTGGCGCGGTTGCAGCACTTCCAGCGTCAAAATAATCTGCATCTCTCCCCCGCGACGCGGCGGCGTGTAGACGTAGGCGATATTGATTTGCTCATCTTCCATTAATTGAGTGATCTCAAATAACAGCCCTGGCCGGTCATACACGTCCACCTGAACGGTCACTTCGTGCGCCTCGCGGGTGGTCTCGCCCCAACCCAATTTGACCAGGCGACCGCGTTCGGTGCGGAGCAGGTGGCAGCGTTCTTTATGGACAGTGATGCCGCCATCGCGGCGGATAAAGCCGACAATTTGCTGCTGCGGCCGGGGCTGGCAGGTGCCGCATAAGCGCAGGCGGCGCGTCGGCGACTTGGTGATGATCAGTTCGCCGTCGCTCTCAGTGTGGATTTGCACGTCCGGACTACGACCCGGACCGGTCCCCCATTTGTGTTCGAGGACGCGGTTAGCAACGGCCGTTGGCAGC
>CAYONK010000664.1:0-2748 GCA_964405285.1 uncultured Ardenticatenaceae bacterium | reverse complement strand
CATCAGAAACATCAGCCCTCATTGCCACGTATGACATGTTTGTTAAACAACCCCGAAGAAGGGCAAAGGGACGCCGGCAAACAAATCCGGCTCTTGACTATGCTATTCTGTGACGCTGCTTTTGCTTGACTGACGAGAGCAGTCTTGAGGGGAGGTTATTAATCTGGCGTCAATCATGTGGGCGTTCGTTGCACGTTTGTTACCCACACGCCTATCTGTGAACGCGCGCGAAGGCAAGTGATAGTTGGGGAAAACGGCCGTTCTTCCCCCATTAGGGTCGTTTGTTATCAGTTTGTGAGTTGGGGCTGGCTGGAAAACTTTTCGGCCCCATATGTACGGTTAATTTGAGCGTGCAGAAGTGAGGATTCCAGCCGATTTTGGCGGTAACTTCCCGGCAAAAACCCCTGAATTTTTCTGGCGCGGCTCTCAGCCGAGATTGTGCTTCAAGCACCGCTTGGTATCGTTTCACCAGGCTGGTCTGGGGAATAGGCATCGCAAAAGGCTGCCAGCGTCTCTATGCGGGCGCGGTACTCGCCTTTGGGCGCGAGGGCGAACGCCTTCTGGTAGGCCGCCAGCGCTTGACGAGCATAAGCCACACTGCCGTCAATCTGCCACAACTCGTCATAGACTTGCGCCAGTTTTTCGGGCTGATTATCGGGGGATAGACTGACCAGCATCGCCTCCAGTTGTTGACGGCCGTTTTCCTCATCCCCTGTTTTCACCAACAGGCACGCCTCCAGTAAATTGGCGCGAAACAGGATTCCCTGGCGCTCAATCTCCCCGGCAAGCAGCTTCCCCTGCCGGACGAGCGCCTCTGCCGACCCGTATTCGCCGCGCAGCATAAGCAGTTCCCCCTTCCCCAGCAAAGCCACACACAGATTGAAGCGATCCCCCGTCTCCTCATGCAAGGCAATGGCCTGGTCATACTGCTGCCGCGCCCGTTCCTCGTCACCCAGGCGCCGGTAAATATCGCCCATAGCCCCATGCCATGTCCCCAGATTAGATTTTTGCTGGTTCTCCTGCTCCAATTTGGCTGCTTCTTGATAGCAGAGCAACGCCTGCGGGTAATCGCCCAATTTGTAATACAGGCTGCCCATGTTTCCCAGATTGCGCGTTACCCCCAATTGGTTCTCTAATTCCCGATCCAGGGCCAGCGCCTTTTGCAGCCACAACAGCGCTTCGTCATATGTTTCCATGAACTCGTAGACCAGACCGATGCCCCCATAGGCGCGATTCATGCCCCGTTTGTTTTGCAGCCGCCGCTCGATTTGCAGTGAGCGTTCATAATAGGGCAGCGTCCGGGCGAGTTCTCGCTTGCGCCAGTAGAGGCTGCCCAGGCGAATGAGCGCCAGCGAAAGCTGGAGCGGATTGTCGGTTTGCTCGAACAAGGCAATCGCCTCAGTCAGGGCCGATTCCGCTTCGTCATAGCGGCTTTGTATTTGCAATTCCCAGCCCAGGATGGATAGGGCGTAAGCCCGGCTGGAAAGATCGCGGGCTTGTTCGGCCAGCGCCAGGGCGTTGGTGACGTTTTCCAGAGCCGCCTGGTTTTTGCCCGAACCAATCTGAAACCAGGCCAGATGGCTGGCTAACAGGCTTTGCACAATCAGGCTTTCCGGATCGTCAGTGGCCTCTTGGCGCAAAAAATGCAGCGCATGGGCAAATGTTTCCTCCCCTTCACGGCCGTTACTGGTCAGCACCAGGAATTGGGCCAGAATTTCCACCGCCGGCCGCACCAGGTTAATCTGTCTGTTGGCGACCGCCCAGTGCCAGGCGGCGCGAATGTTGTCCATCGTCTGGCGCACCAGGGCGATAGCTTCTTGAGGAGCGGGGCCATTGAAGCCGGGAAACTGTTCCCGCAGGAAAGTGTGATAGTAAGTGGCGTGGCGGGCGGAAACGGCCGTTTCCGCCCCAAACGCCGCCAATTTCTCCGCCGCAAACTGGGAGACCAACTCATGCAAATCATAGCGCCGCTCCTCCGCCCGGCGCAGCAACGATTTCTCCACCAGAATAGCCAGGTCCAACACAGACGCCTCGGCCACAAAAACGGCCGCCTGTACCGTAAACCCACTGCGAAAAACCGACATCGCCGCCAGAACGCTTTGCTGCTCCGGACTGAGCTGCTCCCAGGTAGAGGTGAAAATAGCGCGGATGCTCCGCTGCCGGGCCGGGGCGTCCCGGTAAGGATTGGTGAGAAAGTCCAGCCCCTGGGCGATCAGCCGGGCAATTTCCTGGCAATCATAGCTGCGCATCCAGGCGGCGGCGATTTCCAGGGCCAGCGGCAGCCCGCCGGTCAGGCGGCAAATTTCGCCAACCGCCTCAGCTTGCGCCGCCGGATCAAACGCCGGGCGATAACGCCGGGCGCATTGGATGAATAGTTGGGGGGCGGGCAGATCGAGCGTCGCCTGGCTTGTTTCGCCGCTGGCCGCGATATACGGCAGGCCGCCCAGAGAATAAACCCATTCGCCCTGGAGCGCGAGCGATTCGCGGGAGGTGATGAGAAAGGTCGCGTTTGGCGCGGCGGTTAAGCTTTCGGCAAGGAAGGCAACAGCAACGGGCAAATCTCCCTGGCGGCCAAGAAGATGCTCGAAATTATCCAACAAGATCAGCAGTCGCCTACTTTTTAGATGATCGAGCAGCGCCTGACGCGGCTCAACGCTGGCCGGCATAGAAAGGCTCAAGCTCTGGGCAATGGCCGAGATGAACAGGCTGTCGTTCTCAACTTGGGCCAGAGAGACGAAGTACAAACCG
>CAYONK010000663.1:0-2758 GCA_964405285.1 uncultured Ardenticatenaceae bacterium | reverse complement strand
ATTGAGCGCCCTGAGCATTATTTGAGCAAGCCTGGTTTTGAGTGGCTTGGTCTGCTTGGCGAGGTGATTGATGAACTATAAGGAAATGCTTTCAGCCTATGAGACAGACGTTCAATTCCCAGATGTAAGCGGAATGGAGCATTTGGATATGCTGCTGACTCGCAGCGAACTTGCCAAATATGAACCACATCTGACCGAGGAAGAACGACAGAGACTCCTAAACGCTGACAGGATGCTAATGCAACAGGCCAATCAGTTTTATCAGGCGATTCAAAGTATTGCCGAATTAGCCAGTTGGCGACGCGACGAAAATATCCCGGCTTCGCATTGGTGGTGGTATCTGGATGTGGTAACGCAAATGCCCCTTCGCCCAAAAAAACCAGGGAAATCCACCAGACAAAGCGTGCCCTTGCCCCTTGCCTAAACCGGATACATGGCGCTTTCCCCCGCCTTTGTAATGGCTTGCCTTCCCAGGAGATAAACCCTTGAAAACCATCATCCCCCTCGCCGGTTATGGCACACGCATGAGACCCCACACCTGGAGCCGGGCCAAGCCCCTGCTCAACGTTGCTGGCAAAACAATCATCGGCCATCTGTTGGATTTAATGATGGAGGTGTTGACCGACGAGGTAATTTTCGTCGTCGGCTACAAGGGGGAGGAGATTGAGGCATGGCTGCGGGCGAATTATCCGCAGCTAACCATGCGCTTTGTGGTGCAGGAGGAGGCGTTGGGACAGGCCCACGCCCTCTGGCTCTGCCGCGATTATTTGGACGACGGCGAAGTTCTCGTTGCCTTTGGCGATGGCATTGTGGAAGCAGATTATGCCCACATCCCGGAGCCGGGGTTGGATGGGGTGCTGCTGGTGCAGCCGATGGAAGACCCGCGCACCTTCGGCGTGGTGGTGCGGAACGAGGCGGGATTGGTGACGGATTTCATCGAAAAGCCGACCGGGTTTGAGCATCGGGAGGTGATCGCCGGGATTTATTGGTTTAGAAACGGCCGTTTCCTCGCCAACGCCCTGGATACCGTCATCACCGAAAAGCGGCAAAGCAAAGGGGAATACTACCTGGTAGACGCCTACAAGGTCATGCTGGAACAGGGGGCCAAAATCGGCGCTAAGCCCACCCGCTTCTGGCTGGACGCGGGCAAGCCCGACTTTATGCTGGAGGCGAACACCCGGCTGCTCGGCCTGGGCTATGGGGCGACGCCGGACGCCATCGAGCGCAGCTACGCCGAGGATTTCACGGTCATCCCGCCGGTGTTTATTGATGAGACGGCGGTGGTGGAAACGGCCGTTGTCGGTCCCTACGCCAGCATCCACGCCGGGGCGGTCGTCAAAAACGCCATCGTTCGCCGCAGCATCATAGACGCCGGGGCGCGGGTGGAGAACTGCCTGCTCGACGGCTCGCTGGTGGGCGAACGTGCTACAATCACCGGCAAGCCGATGAGCCTATTCGTCGGTGATGATTCGGTGATGGAAGCATAACCGTTCACCGCAAAAGAAACGGGACACAGATTTTCACAGATGAACACAGATTAAAACCATCCGAAATCTGTGAAAATCTGTGTTCATCTGTGTCCTTTTGAATGCCTACCTTAAACTGACTATCTGGAGACACCATGAACAAATACATCTCCCAGCGTGTGGCCCAGGCGCCGCCCTCTGGCATCCGCAAATTTTTCGACATCGTCGCCACCATGAAAGACGTGATTTCATTGGGCATTGGCGAGCCGGATTTTGTCACCCCGGACCCCATCTTACGCGCTGGCATCGCCTCGCTGGAGCAGGGGCAGACCGGCTACACCTCCAACAGCGGCACGATTGAGCTGCGCCGCGCCCTCAGCCAGCACCTTAATCGGCTCTACAACGTGCAGTACGATCCGGAATTGGAGATTTTGATCACCGTTGGCGTGAGCGAGGCGTTGTATCTGGCGATGACGGCCGTTCTCGACCCTGGCGACGAAGTGATCATCCCCGAACCCTGCTTTGTCGCCTATGGCCCTGAAGTGAGCTTCGCCGGGGGCGTGCCCGTCACCGTGCCCACCTACGTGGAACACCAATTCCAGGTCACGGCCGAAGACATCGAAGCCCGCGTCACCGACCGCACCAAAGCGATCTTGCTCGGCTACCCCAACAACCCCACCGGCGCGGTGATGAGTCGGGAGCGGATGATGGAGATAACGGCCGTTGCCGAAAGCCACGACCTGCTCATCCTCTCCGACGAAATCTACGACCAACTCGTCTATGGCGTGCCCCACACCTGCGTGCCCAGCCTGCCCGGCATGAAAGATCGCACCATCCTCCTCGGCGGCTTCAGCAAAGATTACGCCATGACCGGCTGGCGCATCGGCTACGCCTGCGCCAGCCCGGACCTGCTGGCCGCCATGCGCAAAGTCCACCAATACACCATCATGTCCGCCCCCACCACCGGGCAGGCCGCCGCCCTCGTCGCCCTGGAGCAGGGGGACGCCCACGTGCAAGCCATGCGCGCCGAATACGACCGCCGCCGCCGCCTGATCGTGGATGGCTTCAACACCCTGGGGCTGGACTGCTTCGAGCCAAAGGGAGCCTTCTACGCCTTCCCCTCCGTCGCCCGCAGCGGCATGAGCAGCGACGAATTCGCCAACCGCCTGCTAACCGAGGAAGAGGTGGCCGTCATCCCCGGCGAGGCGTTTGGCGAGAGCGGGAATGGCTACGTCCGCGCCGCCTACGCCCAATCCTACGAGAAGATTGAGGAGGCGCTGAACCGGATTGAG
>CAYONK010000662.1:0-2770 GCA_964405285.1 uncultured Ardenticatenaceae bacterium | reverse complement strand
CATGCCCGATGGGGTGGTGCGCCTGCTCTGGGCGAAGGGTCCGGCGGCGGTGACGTTGGAAGTCCCGGCATTAGCGGAGCGGGCGGAAGTGGTGGGGCATATGGGGCATCGGCAGTGGGTGACGGCCGTTGACGGCTTCTACACCCTCACCCTCGACGGCGGCAAATGTTACCAGGGCGAGTGCGATGTGGGCGGCGCGCCGATCTATCTGGTGGAGCGCGGGCTGGCCGGGCCGATCAGCGATGTCCCGGCCAATGCCGCGCCGCTGGCGGTGGCCACCATCACCCCGACGCCGCTCGTGCCGAGCAGCCCGACGCCGACCGATACCCCTTCGCCGACGCCGAGCAGCACGCCGACCATCACCCCCACGCCGCTGCCGACGAATACGCCGACGGCGACGGCGGCGCCCAGCCAGATCCCGTCCCCGACGGTGACGGAGGTGGCGGGGGAGGTGGTGGAAACGGCCGTTGCCACCGCCACCCCTGCCTCGCCCACCCCTGCGCCCAGCCCGGCTACTGCGCCGGGCCTCTCTTCCTACTGGTTTTTTGCGGCGGCCGGATTGCTGGTCCTCTTTTTAGGCGCTCTGGTTTTGCGCCAGCGACAGAGATAATTGTTACCACACGGTTGACCCAACAAAAAAGCCCTGGCCGTTGGCGGCCAGGGCTTTTTTAATGACACCCTTCCGGACTCTACCCCAAAGGGGTAGAGGACTTGCTCCCACTCCCTCCGGGGGTATGGGGAGGGTGAAGACCCGGATAGTTACAAAACTTTCGCCTTAATTGTTGATTGCCCAGATCACTGCCGCGTCAAACAAATCCCACCCATTCGAGGTGTACCTGGTGGCGTCTTCCAGGAAAAAGCCTACACGCGCCGCCGGGGCTGTGCCGCTGGTCATGGTCGCGCCGGTGGGATAGCCCACAATGACGAAACGATCAGATGCGCTCGTGATGTTGGCAATGCGGACCGCGCCACTCCCTACGCTGCGCGCGCTGCCCATCGTAAGAGTGTTGGAGACCGTCACTCTGCCACTCTTGCCAGCCGCCAACGGATGCCCACTGTTCGCCGCGATCATGTCTATTTGCGTCTGGGTGTTGTTGCTGGAGTTGGCGCTGCCCAGTCGCAGGTTTCCGGCAAGCTGCCGCCGCATGAGCATGAGCGGAATCGGACTATCGCGAAAAGCGGTTCCATACGTGTTGGTATTTACGCTTGGCGAAACAATGATCAACGCCATGCCGCTGGGATTATAGCTGTTGGCGTTGCTATGGTTAAGCATGGTGACGATGAACCCCATTCCCTGGAGGCGATCACGGATGGCGATTTCTGAGCCGGTGGGGTTGGTATGGTTGCTCACCACGTAGAGAACGCCGCTTGGCGTGCTGTCGTAGTTGGCTGTGACGTTGGCGGCGGCATTGATTGTCAGGCTGGTCGGATTGGCGTTGCCGCTCAGGCTGCCGCTCCAGTTGTTGAAGGCGTGGCCGATGTTGGCGCTGGCGCTGAAGGTGACGTTGGTCCCGGCGCGGTATTGGCTGCCGCAGTTGGGCGCGGGGGAGAGGTTGACCGCGCCGCTGTTGGCCGGGTTAACGGCCGTTGTCACCGTAAAACATTGCACGAAGTTCGCCGCCACGCTCCGGTTGCTGCTCATCGTGATCGTCACGTTGCTGTTCGTGCCGGTCGCGTCGCCGCTCCAGTTGTTGAAGCCGTAGTTGGCGTTGGGGCTGGCCGACAGGGTGACATTGGTGCCTTGCGTATACCGGTCACCGCCGCAGTTGGGCAGCGGGTTCCGGCTGACGTTGCCGCCAAAGGCAGGATTCAGGCTGACGGCCAGGGTGTAGCAAGGCACACCGGGCGTCGCCGTTGGCGTGGCTACGGCCCCAAAGCTAACGTCGAAATAGTTAACGTTGAAACCGCCGTTGTCCACGATAAAGCGCACCTCGCTGGCCCCGGCCAACATGGGAACGCTCTCCACGACGACGTTGGACCAGCTAGACGCGCCCCCGGTATTGGGCACTGAGATGGGATCGGTGGTGTGGAAGGCGGCTCCATTGCGGATGATTTGCAGGCGAAAACGGCCGTTTGTCCCCCCGGATGCCACCCGCACGGAAAAGTCGTAAAACCGGCTTTCCGGCGCGTTCACCAGATATTGGGTCCATTCATTAGACACCAACCAGCCAAGTTGGTAGCCGCTTCCATCGGTGGAGACGGCCAGGTCTGGGCCGAGTGTCGTCACATCCTGCCGGTAAATGCCACTGCCCGGCCCCCCGTCCAGATTGCCGCTGTCCACAAAGGCCAGGTCTGGCCCGCCGCAGCGGAAATTCTCCATCTCCACGCGCCCTGGCAGGCCATAGGGACCATATCCGGGACAGACGGGCGTATTGGTCACAGACGGCGTCAGGGTTGGCGTCTCGGTGGGCGGCGGGGTGTTAGACGGCGTCAACGTTGGCGTGAGCGAAGGGGTTGGCGTATTTGTCGCGTTTGGGTCCAGGGTTGGAACCGGTGTATAAGTCGGGGGCGGGGTGTAATTGGCTAATGAAGGCGGCGCGACTGGCGCTTGTTGCACTAATCGGGAAAAGACGTCGGCAATAGAAACTTCTAATAAGTTCACAATGATGATGACCGCCAGAGCAACCAAAGCCAACATTAACGCATATTCGGCAAGCCCCTGACCTGGCGAAGAGCGCGAACTAGATCGCCTGTGCGCTAACTGGGTTTTGAGGTTTTTCCACATTGATTACCCCTCCTATCTAAAAGGGAACGAGCTACCGGAAAACGG
>CAYONK010000661.1:0-2806 GCA_964405285.1 uncultured Ardenticatenaceae bacterium | reverse complement strand
GTCGTTGGCGCTGTGTTCATCGACGGCATCTACAACGGCCTGGTAACGGCCAATCCACCCGATTTGGGCGACCCGCCGGACCCGGACGGCGTGACGATTTCTACCATTTACGGCTATCTGCTGGCCGGGGAGCCGGTGCGGGTGCAGGTGTGGCTGGAAACGGCCGCTACCGGCTGGTGGGACATCCCCAAGCAGCCGTTGAGCAACGCCTTTGTCCTGGCGCAAAGCCGCCCGGCCGACGCCCCCTGGACCACCGAGGAGGAGTTTGGCATTCGCAACCAGCTTCTCAGCCGGATTGTGCGCGGGCTGACGGGGCGCTGCTCCAGCCACGTCATCCTGGCGAACAGCGACCTGGACCGGCGCGGGCTGCGGCAGGAGGGGCCATTGTGGCGGGCGCTTCAGCCGGTGCGGGGTGGCTAACGCGCATTGGCAAAGCGCGTTAGCTCTGGTAAAACAAGGTCAGGAGCGCGATGATGGAAACATATAACACGCCACAACTTGACCTGGATGGATTGACTGCTCATCTTTCAGCGCAGCCGGACGTTTTGTTGGCCTATTTGTTTGGCTCCACAGCGCGGGGGCAGGCCAATACGCTATCAGACGTTGACGTGGCTGTGCTGCTCCAAGAGAAAGCTGATCGCGCAGACCAGATCGAACGGCAGCTACAACTGGCAATAGACCTGGAAGCGTTTAGCGAGAGGGATTTGCAGGTTGTTTTGTTGAATGACGCGCCGCCGCTGTTGGCTTATGAGGTGATCCGCGACGGCCGTTTACTCTGCCAGCGCGATGACATGACCCGGATTAACTTCGTCGTCCGGGCGATGAAAACCTATTTTGACATTCAGCCCATGCTGGAATTCCACAATCAGGCGTTACTGCGGCAAATTCAGGAGGTGGGTCTTGGCTACCGAAAGCAGCGTTCTAGCCGAACGCTTGAAGCGGCTGAACGAATACACCAGCGACTTATACGACCTGCAAGCAATTAACTTCCAGACGTATGAGGAAAACAAGATTATCCGGCGTGCCGTTGAGCGGACCTTACACCTGGCTGTCGAAACCTGTTTGGACATCGGGCAGCATATCATCGCCCAAGAAGGGTTCCGCACCCCAAAAGACAACAAAGACGTTTTCCAAATCCTGGCGGAAGAAGGCATTGTGCCGGACACGCTGCTACCCACTTTGGTAGCGATGGCGCGGTTTCGCAACCTCATCGTCCACGATTACACGCGGATTGACGATGCGGCGGTGTTTGGCATTTTGAAGCGGCGATTAGGCGATTTAAGCGATTACGCGCAGGTCATTGTGGCGTATATGCAAACCTGAGTCCACTGAAAAAACGCAGAGAAACAGAGGAGCAGAGAAATTTTCTCTCTGGTATCTCTGCTTCTCCGCTCCTCCGCGTTAGCTTTTTTCGGAAGAGTCAAACCTCAATGGGCGAACAAACGGATTAATCCGCTTGCTTGAACCATTCCAGGTTGAAATCCACAACGGCCGTTCCCCCCCCATACCCCTCCATCTCCAACTCCACCAACCCGGTCAGGTCGCCGATTGGCCCTTGCCAGAGCAGTTCCCGGTTGAGGCGGATGGCTAAACGGCCGTTCCCCGCCACCCCGCCCACATCCAACCACAACTCATTGGCCGCGTCGCCGGAACGCACGTGAGGCCAGGGCTGCCAGGGCAAAACGGCCGTTTCCCCCACCTCCACCAGCGCATAACCCAACGGCGAGAGCAACACCCGCACCGCCCCATCGCCAAGCGCCAGGCCATAGCCCACGTCCGGGTCGCCGGATTGGTGAACGGCCGTTAAGCGTAAACTGTAATTCGACTCTGGGAACGATTCAGGCAGGGGGATGGTTTGGCGGCTGTCGGGGGAGATGGTCTGGGCGGGAAACGGCCGTTCGCCCACCCACGCCCCATTCGGCTTGGGGTCCAGCCAGCCCGCGCCAATCACAATCACGCCCACCCACAGGGCGAGCAAAAGGAGCAGGGCGAGGAGACGGGGGAGCATGGTGGCTGGTAGCTGGTGGCTGGTTGGTTAGCCAACCAACTTACTTAAAAATGGCGCGGAAGAGGCTGCGGTCGAAGCCGAGGGACCAGCCGCCGGTCTGCATCAGCATCGCCGCCAGCCAGCCGAGGGTGTCGGCGCATTTGGCGGAGGCCCCGTTACCGCCGGTCGCCACAAAGAGATGGTCGTCCACCTGGTCAATGAAAGGCTTGCCATGCGGCGTGTAAGTCACCAGACAGCGGCCGGTGCTGTACGCTTCGGCCGTCAGGTCTGGGATGATGGCATGGAGGGCGGCCTGCATCGGCCCGGCCATCTGTTCGCTGTCGCCGCGAATCATCCAGTCGCGCATGGCGGCCAGATCGGGCAGCCATTGGTCGGCGCGGGTGTTGCAGCCCATTTTAAGGTAATAACGGCCGTCTGGGTAGCGAATCGGCGGCAGCAGGTAAATGCCATCCAGGTCCGGGTCTTCCAGATCGTAAATCAGCGTGGGCAAACCGCTCAACCGCTCCGTTTCAGCTTCAGACAGGCAGGCCAGGAGGATGGTTTCGCTTTTGACGCGCAGATCGAGCGGGCGGGGCAGCAGATCGTGGCAATTGCTGAACGCGCCACCCGCCACCAACACGTCACGCGCCCAGAGAGTGGCCTCGCTCTCGGTAGTCACTTCGAGGGCGTGGCGATGGGGGATAACGGCCGTTGCCACCTCAGCCACCACCCGCGCCCCCTGCTGCCGGGCGATGGTCAACTCCGCCCGCAGCATGTCGCGCGGGTTGATGTACCCGGCGGGCGGCGGCTCCAACAACC
>CAYONK010000660.1:0-2809 GCA_964405285.1 uncultured Ardenticatenaceae bacterium | reverse complement strand
GAGGGTCATGCGGGTGATGGGAAGGGTGGTCATGGGGCCTCCGGAATTGTGAATGGTGAATGGTGAACGCTGAATGCTGAAGTGTGATTCATCATTCAGCATTCATCGTTCATCATTTTACCACAACGGAAGCTGGTAGGTGGGGCGACGGCCGTCTAATAGCACGAATGGTTTGAGGTTTTTGGTGTGGACGCCGAGGGCTTGCAGGTCGGTCAGGTCGCGTAGGGTTCCCTGGCGGCGAGCCTGGAGGATGGTTTGGGCGCTGATGGGGCCGATGCCGGGCACGCGCAAGAGTTCCTGGCGGGCGGCGCGGTTGAGTTCAACCGGATTGTCGCGCAGGTTTTGCTGCGCCCAGGCGAGTTTGGGGTCAATTTCCAGGGGCAGGTTGCCATCTGGGGTGAAGGGCAAATCTTCCAGGTCGAAGCCGTAGTCGCGGAAGAGGAAGGAGGTCTGGTAGAGGCGGTGTTCGCGCAAACGGCCGGAAGGGGGCAGATGTTCCAGCGGGGTGTCGGGCACGGGGCGGAAGGAGGAGAAGTAGACCCGGCCGAGGCGCAGTTGGTTGGTGAGGTATTCGGCGGTTGAGAGCAGTTCCAGGTCGCTCTCGCCCACTGCACCGACGACAAATTGGGTGACGGATGAGGGGAAACGGCCGTTCCACCCCATCTGCGGCGCTTGCGTCTGGCGAATCTCCTCAATCCATTGCAGCGGCCGGACCAATTCCTGCCAAAAATGCTTTTTCGGGGCCAGCAGCGCCAGCCTTTTGTCATTGGGCGCTTCCAGGTTGACCGAGAGGCGGTTGGCTAACTGCATCGCCCGCTCCACCTGCGCCCGCTCCGCGCCGGGCATGATCTTCAGATGGACGTAGCCGCGAAAGCCATGCTTCTGGCGCAAAATGTCCACCGTGTCCAGCAGCTTATCCTGCGTCGCCACGCCTCCTTTGATGATGCCGGAACTGAGGAACAGCCCTTCGGCCACCCCGGCGCGGTACAAATCCATGAAGGATTGGGCCATCTCGTCTGGTTGGAAGGTGGTGCGGCGGAAGTCTCGGCCGGCGCGGAAGGGGCAGTAGTAGCAGTTCCGTTCGCAGGCGGAGGTGAGCAGGGTTTTCAGCAGGGGGATGGTCTTGCCGCCGGGCATTTTGGCGTGGTAGATGCCCAGTTCGGTTTTGGTCGTTGGTCTTGTAGTCGTTAGTCTTATAGTCGTTGGGGCTGGGTCGTTAACTGGTATGCCGCAGGGAGCGATATGCGGCGCGGGGCGCAGCGGGGTTTCCTCGGCCGGTTCTAATTCGGCGTTTTCCGCCAGAAGTTTGAATTTTTCCAGGGCGTCCATGCTCTAAATTATAGAACATGCGTTCGTCTTGGTCAATTAGAGATTGGAGATTGGAGACCTCACAATCTCCAATCTCCAATCTCCTCTTATTTCCGGTAAGCGGCTTCGAGATCGGCGACCTGGGCCAGGCAGGTATCGTCGGTTTCGTTGGGCTGGTAGCTGTGGGCGAACCAGGCGTCGAGGATTTCTTTGGCGATGATTTCAGAAGTGCGGCGCAGGGAGAGGCAGAGGACGTTGGCGTCGTTCCAGAGGCGGGCGCCGCGGGCGGTTTCAGCGTCGTCGCAGAGGGCGGCGCGGATGCCGGGCACTTTGTTGGCGGCCAGACTGACGCCGGTCCCGGTCCAGCAGCAGAGGATGCCTTCGTCAGCCGCGCCGCTGGCGACGGCTTCGGCGACCTGACGGGCGACGACCGGCCATAGTTCTGTCTGGTCTACCAGCGGGCCAAAGCGTTGCAGGGTGTGGCCTCGCGCTTCTAAGTCGGCGATGAGGGCGGCGGTGAGGTGGGTGCGTTCGTCGGAACCGATAGCGATTTTCATAGCAGACTCCTCGTGTGAACGGTTTGGGCTATGGTAACGGCCGTTTCTCCCCCAGTCAACTCCTCTCAGCTTACGTGGTTGGCCGGGGCGAAGGCGGGATAGGGGAGGATGACGCTCTGCTGGCCGAGGTGACGGATGCGCTCTAGTTCGATCAGCCGCTCCATGTCGGCGTCGGAGAATTGGCTGACCACTTGTTGTAGGCGGGCCAGGGCTTGCGCTTCTATTTCCGCCTGCACCTGCCGCTCGTGGGCCGCTTCCAGGGCGGCTTTGACATGGGGCGGCAGTTCGATGGCGTTGACCATCACCCGGCTGATGGCGAAGCCGAGGGGGTGAAGGCGTTGGGCAACGGCCGTTTTCACCTCCATCTCCAACCGTTTGGGCGCGCCGGGCAGGGTTAGCCATTCGATGCTGTATTCGCTGACAACGTGCTGCAACACATTGCTTACGTGATTGCGCACCGCTCCCGCCGCCTTGCCCGAATGCACCCTGGCCGCCTTCGCCTGCTTTTGCGGCGGAACCTGAGCCAAATTCACCTCGTAGGCCAGTCGCCAGACGACGGAAATTGTGATCCCGCCGCTTGTTTGCAACCCATCCGTCCGTCCTTGCACGGCCGGAGCGTCAATCAGGATCAGGTCGCCCAACTGCTCTTGGAATGGACGAAGCCAATGGTCTCCTGGCGGCAAAAAGCGGGCAAATTGGCGGCCGCCATCCCGATAAACCGCTGCTACCGCCGTCTCCGGCACGCGGACAAAAGCGGCGCGTCGGAGAAACCAGAAAAGGATAACGGCCGTTATCAACCCAAATCCCAGCATCCACCACATCACACACCTCGTTTGACTTTGTGTATTTCTTACACTTAATTGAGTATAGTGTCACAGATACACTTTGTCAAGCGGTAAAATACACGGCAAAAGAGTGTATAATGCCTTCATCAAGGTCGTGGG
>CAYONK010000659.1:0-2810 GCA_964405285.1 uncultured Ardenticatenaceae bacterium | reverse complement strand
CCTGAGTTTGGGTGATAGCCACGATGACTTCATCCACGTGCAGCGTCCGCGCCAGGCGCACCAGGTCATGGCTGCTGCCCAAGACCGGCAAGCCAGACAACATCCGCCGACGGCGCGCCGGATCGTCGTCAATAAAGCCAAGCAGCACATAGCCGGTGCCGCGAAAAGGATTGGCGTCGCCGCGCGCGCGCGCCGCCTGCAAAGAGCGGGCCAACGCCTGGCCGCTGCTGCCCGCGCCGATGATCAGCGCCTGCCGTTGAAAGGAGGGCTGGCTGAACAGGTAGGCGTACAACAAACGCCAGCTGGGAACGCTGACCATCGTCGCCGCCACAAAGAAGAAAATCGGCGAACGGTTGTCGAGCGGCGGAGTGAAGAAGGGGATGAACAGGTAGCCCACGCTGGCCAGCAGGGAGGCCGCCAGGCTGGCGCGAAAAATATCGCGGGGGCTGGCGGCGCGGGCCAGGTTATACAAATCCAGCACCACCGAGACGATAAACCACATCAGCGCCAGGCTGACAAACCATTTCAACGGCAGCCCCGTCAGCTTTTGGGCTATCTGCCGTTCTTGCCCCAGCCAGAGGTAGAGAAGCAGCGCCCCGGCAAACAGGGAGAAATCTACCACCGCCAGCAGCAGCTTACGCTCTGAGAGGCGCAGCGGCAGCCGCCCGCCGGCCGCCGTCTGCTGCCCCGTCTGCGCCTGCCGTTGAATCTGTTCGTAGAACTTCTCAAAAGAGGTCATTCCGTCATCCCTTTTTGATAGTCGCCCGCTTTCTGCCGGGCGCTAAACCCTGTCGGGTGAGGCCGCCTACCCTTGCGGTTCATGGTTAAACAAGCGTTGGCCGCCCGTCGCCGTCGGTTCCGGGCTGGTCAACGGCCGTTCATACAACTGACACAGCGCCCTGGTTTCCTGCTCGCGCCGCTGTTGGTACCAGAGACGGCCGGCCTGCCCCATCTGCGTCAATCGGTCCGGCCTGGACAGGATGGCGTACAGGGCGCGGGTGAGCGAGGCCGGATGCCCCGGCTCCACCAGCAGCCCCGTCTGCCCTTCCTCAACGTATTCCGCCAACGCCCCGACGCGCGTCGCCACCACCGGCTTGCCGAAGAAATAAGCGGCCGGGATCAAGGCGGATTGGGTTCCATCCAGATAAGGCAGGACGAGCAGGCTGCATTGCCGGAATAGCTCAACCGCCTCCTCATCGTCAATCAGCCGATCCCGCACTTCGACACCCGGCGGCAAATTGCCCGCCCACAGCCCGTCCAGTTCTCCGGGACCGGCCAAGATCAGGCGGGGAACGGCCGTTTCCGGCTGCCCAACCGAGGCGTACAGGCCGCGCAGTTGGGCGTAAGCTGTCAGCAAATCACCGACCCCCTTGTAACGCTGCAAACGACCAAAAAACAAAATGAATGAAGACCCATCCTGGGGAATACTCGTGGCGAGTTGCGCCACCTGCCTGGCCTGGGTGTGGCTGACAAAGAGATGAAGCAAAGGGGTATAGACCACCTTATTGCTCAACCAGGGGCGTTGGCAGAGCCGCCGCTTATAGGTTTGCCCATGGACCAGAATCCGGTCCGCCAGGCGTAGCACCAACCCATTCCAGCCATGCAGCAGCCGACCGCCGCGCGCCCCCAGGTGCGGGTCCAGGTCGTGGAGGGTATGGATGGTCGGGATGCCCGCCCGCCGCAAAGAACGCAACAGCAAAACGTTCCACAGATGCGGCCCGGTGAAGTGAACCAGGTCCGGTTGAATCGCCTGCACACAGCGCCAGATGGCTTGCAGCCGCCGCATATTCAGGCTGGTCAGAGCCAGCCCGGTATTCCGGCTGGTGAGCGGCATATGGACCTGCACAGCCGGGGCGTAGCGGTCGGCCGGATAATTGCTGGTGGTCACGAGATGAACAGACACCGCCTCCCCGGCGCTTTCTACCATCCGGTTGGCCAGATCGGCCGTATATTGATGCATGCCAAAAGTGGGCGATAGCAAAATGTAACAGATGCGCATGCGCTTCCTCTCTGTGCCGGATGAACCAGACGGCTATGACATGATCCATGATCTGGTCTTCCGTTGATCGGCTCCCAACTGGCCGGTCAACGCAGCACCACACCACTCAACGCCACTTTATTCTCGTTACCCGACGTGGGCCTGCTTGACCTGGCTTTGCTTTTGTCTGTAAGCCCACCCCCTAACGCGACTGATGCTCTGAGATGGGCAACTTCAGAAGCTATTCTAACCGATGTCTGCCTAAATGTACAGAATCTTAAGTACCATTTCGCCGCCGTTCCCACAGCCAGACGACCGCCAGGGCCGCGAAGAGCAGCATAAAGGCGTCGGTGGGCAGACGATAACGCACTTTGGCCCAGGTGAGGACGTGCAGCAAGTTGTAGACGACGATAATCCCCAACAGCAGCCAGCCCTGGGCCGCCTGCCAATCGGCCGCGCCCCAAGGCGCGCCCCGCTGCCAGAAACGGCGCTGCCAGATAGCCGGAATCCCCCGCGTCAGGAACAGCCCCATCCCCAGCAAAATAAAAGGCAGCGCCAGCCCAAAGCTCAACAGCCGCGCCGCGTTGGCCGCCAGGGAGGAATCGGCCGTCGGCCAGAATTGGAACTGCACCGGAATCCGGCTGAGCGACAACCAGAAATAACGCTCCAGGTCTTCCAAGATGAACTGCGCCCCCAACTCCCGCAGCGCCGCGTCTAGCTCCGCCTCGTTCAGGTGACGCAGTTCCGGCGGGATGAGTTCATAATAGGAGACGCCATGGTCGGGCGACAGCACCGTCTCGAAGCGCGTGCCATAAATCGGGTGGCTGGCCCA
>CAYONK010000658.1:0-2823 GCA_964405285.1 uncultured Ardenticatenaceae bacterium | reverse complement strand
TTTACTTTACCTTACCCCGTCCTTAACTTGCCCGCTGTTGCCGGCCGTTGGTTAAATCGGCCACGACGAAGAGACACCCAGCTACATGATTGAGAATTACTGGTAATTATTGGCTATGGCGGCTTTGCCAGGCCGTTAAAATACCGGCGTGGGAGGGCGTGGCCAGGTAGGATTGGCGTATTTCAGCGGGCTGCTTCGCCACTGCTTCTAGTAGAACTCGAAGACCCTGAGTTAAAACGGCCGTTGCCCCCCTCATATCTCCCCCCGTCGCCAGCGCCTTATAACAAGTCAGATACACCCATATCGGATCCATAGCAGGTCCATACGAGGGGTGGACTTTCAGATAAGCGTATATAGCTTGCCCCTTCGCCATTGCCTGGTCCAACTCGTCCCTGGCTAAAGCCACCTCCACCATCCCGGCTAAAGGCTCCAGCGCCATCTCTGGCCGATCCATCTCATCGTGCAAGATATGGTGCGCTTCCTTGTAAATGGCTTCCGCTTCCGCCAATCGCCCCAGGTTAAAGAGAGAACGCCCCAGATGCGTCAGCGCATAGCCGAGGATATAAGAAGTTTCCATCTTGCGGGCGATGGTCACAGCCTGCTGGCTGTAGCTGCGCCCCAACTCCGCCTCGCCCATTTGCTGATAAACCAGCCCCAAATTAGAGAGAGAAGCCGCCTCCAACCACAAATCATTGATCCATCGTTGGACAGCCAGCCCCCGTTCAATATAGTCCACAGCCTGGGAAAAATCGCCCTGCGCCCTGGACATCACCCCCATGTTGATGAGGACGGTCGCTTCTCCTTCCAGGTCGCCGATCTTTTGGTGAATCTCCAGCGCCTGCTCATAATAGGTCATCGCCAGAATATCGTCACCCTGGCGGCGGGCTGTGATCCCCATATTGTTGAGGACGCCTCCTTTCCCACGCAGGTTGCCGGTCTCCCGGTATATTTTTAACGCTTGTTGAAAGTGATTCAGCGCCTGCTCATATGCCGCCTCGTGGCTGGCAATCATCCCAAAACCGCGTAAGCAATGCGCCACCTGGTTTTTATCCCCCGCTTTTTGCGCCATGCGCAACCCTTGCTGATAGGCTTCCTGGGACAGGCGATGCTTTCCCTGCTTTTGCCTGGTGCGCCCCAGAGTAATATACCCTTCGGCGGCCATAGAAAAAGCGTGGCTGTTCTCCGCCCAGGGTATAGCCATCTGAGCGTGAATCATGGCCTGCTCGAAGTCGCCAATCGCTTCGGCGTAATTGGCCTGGCGCAAAGCGGCTTGCGCTTGTTCTCGGTCGCCCAACTGTTTTGCCAGTTGCGACAACTCCGCCAGATCTTTTTGTTGGGCCGGGCGGTCACCTGCCAGGTGATGAGCCTGTTCGCGGGACAGATATAGAGCATAACGCCCGGCAATGTCTTCGACTGAAGTGATGGCTAGGGCGCGGCTGAAATAATTGGCCGCTTCATCATTCTGAAAAGTGGCCGTCGCTACTGCGCCTGCCTGGTGTAAATAGTGACGCGCTTTGTCTATGGCGTCTGCGCGGCCTAGCAAATAGGCGGCTTCATAGTGATGGGCCAGGGTAGCGTAGTAAGCCGACAGATGGGGCGCGTAGAGCTTTTCCCCAGTGATGGCCGCCAGGCAATGGAGATCGCGCCGTCGGGTTCTGAGCTGCATCTCGTAGGCGGCATCTCGCAGAAGGACGTGCTTGAAGACGTATTGTTGGGTGGTGAGCCAGGTCCAGATTTGCTCTTTTTCTGCGGCGGCGATCTCGGCAGTGATGTCTTGCTCTAACATTTGTGAAAGGTGGCGGGTTTCAAATTCGTAGCCGAGGACGGCCGCTGTTTGCACCACTTCTTTGACAGGCTGGGCAAGCCGGTCGAGCCGGGCGATCAGCAGGCCGTTGAGGGAGGGGGGGAGATCAAAGTCATCGTTGATGAGGGTGATAGTGAATTGACCGTTTTGCAGGATGGGGTGAAAACGGCCGTTTTCCTGCAAATAATAAATAATCTGTTGCGCAAAAAACGGGTTGGCCCCCGACTTCTCCAGCAGCGCCTCATGCAGCGCGTCGGAAATCGGCGCGTTGAGCAAACTAGCAGCCAGTTGGCGTAGCCCATCTGCCGAAAGTCTGTCCAGGTTGAGCGTTAGCGCTGGCGTTTCCGCAGCCACCGGGTAGCGGATCGCCTGACCATCATCCTGATAACGCGACATGACGAGCAGGAGCAACGGCAGATGAGCGGCCTGGCTTGTAAGAATCGTCAGCATCTCCTGAGAGGCCGAATCCAGCCAATGGGCGTCTTCCAATTCCAGGACAACCGGCTGGCGCAGGCATTCCGCTTGCAGCAGGGCGCTCAGGGCCATCTGCGTATTGCGATAGCGGTCCCTGGCATCCGATTGCGCATAGAGCGAATCAGGCCAATGCAGCCCCAACAACGCCGCCAGAAAGGATTGGGCGCGTATAAGCGCGCTGCGCTGCTTTGAGTCGTTTGGCAGCGAGGCCAGAAGCTCATCCAGGCGGCGCTGGAAATTCGTTTTGTTCTCCGCAAGCGCGGCAGTCGGGTCTGATCCGCCCGCCGTTTGCCCAAAGTACACTTTGAGAAAATAAACAAACGGATTAAACGCCTGCGGCAAAACCGGGTCGCTCTGACCCCTAATCCAGACCGCCCGCTTCCCCATCGCTTGCCGCAAAGCGTGGGTCAGGTGGGATTTTCCCATGCCCGGCTCGCCATAAATAAGGGCGACGCCAGCCCGCCGCCTATCCATCACCGATTGGGCAAAATCTAGTACCTCAACTTTCTAATTTTGAGGGGTAATACTCTTTGAAAACGCGACGA
>CAYONK010000657.1:0-2833 GCA_964405285.1 uncultured Ardenticatenaceae bacterium | reverse complement strand
ATGTTGAGTTGACGCTAGACGTTATCAATTTGTCTCGACTCCTTCTGGAAAAGTACCCTTTACGGGCAAACGATGCTGTCCAATTGGCCTCAGCCCTGCTCACCAATCGGTTATTAGTATCGGCCAGTATGCCCCAAGTGCAATTTCTCTGTGCGGACAATAATCTGATCTCGACGGCAACCGCTGAGGGGCTGCGCAGTGAAAACCCAAACGAGAAATCATGAACATCGGTTTTATCTCTTTTCGTTTTGCCGGGACGGATGGCGTCTCGCTGGAAGTGGCCAAGTGGGCGACCATCCTGGAAGCAATGGGCCACACCTGCTATTACTTCGCCGGGCAGTGCGACCGGCCGGCCGACCGCTCCTTCATCTCCCCCGCCGCCTTCTACCAGGAACCGGAGATGCTCGCCGTCCACCAGTCTCTATTCAGCCGCGCCACCCGCACGCCAGCGGAAACCGCCTGGGTGCAGCGGTGGCGCGGCCATTTCCACGAGCAGTTGCATCAATTCGTCCGCGCCTTCAACCTGGACCTGATCATCCCGCAAAACGTGCTGTCCATCCCGCTCAACATCCCTCTGGCCCTGGCCATCACCGACCTGATTGCCGAAACGGGCATCCCGACCATCGCCCAGCACCACGACCTGGCCTGGGAACGCAAACGCTTCCTGGTCAACGGCGTGGGCGACTACCTCAGCGCCGCCTTCCCGCCTGACTTGCCCTCAATTCAGCATGTGGTGATCAACAGCCTGGCGCAGCGGCAGTTGGCCTGGCGGCGCGGCCTGAACGCCGCGCTCATCCCCAACGTGATGGATTTTGCCACGCCGCCACCCGCGCCAGACGCCTACGCCGCCAATGTGCGCCGCGATTTGGGGCTGGCCGACGACGAACTGCTCATTTTGCAGCCGACGCGGGTCATCTCGCGCAAGGGGATTGAACACGCCATTGAGTTGGTGGCCCGCCTGGGGCGCAAGGCGCGGCTGGTGATCTCCCATGCCAGCGGCGATGAGGGAGACGCCTATGAGCGGCGACTGCGCCGCTACGCGGAACTGCTCGACGCGCCGGTCTTGTTCGTCGGCGATGTGATCGGCGACGAGCGGGGGGCGCTGCCGGATGGCCGGCCGGTCTACAGTCTGGCCGACATCTACCCCCTCGCCGATTTTGTCACCTATCCCTCGCTCATCGAAGGGTTTGGCAACGCCTTCCTGGAAGCGATCTACTTCCGCAAGCCGCTGTTGGTGCAGCGCTATGATGTGTACGCGGCCGACATCGGCCCGAAGGGGTTCCGGGTGGTGGAGTTTGATGAGTATGTGACGGATGAGGTGATAACGGCCGTTAATCACCTATTAGACAATCCCCAAGAAGTAGCCGAAATAGCCGAACACAACTACCATATAGCTCTGCAACATTATTCTTACCAAACTTTGCAGCACGGGCTGCAAGAGTTAGTGCAGAAGTGTATGAGTGCATAAGTGCAGAAGTGTATGAGTGCAGAAGTGCAGAAGTGCATGGGTGCATAAGTGCAGAAGTGCATGAGTGCAGAAGTGCATAAGTGCAGAAGTGTATGAGTGCATAAGTGCAGAAGTGTACTCATACACTCATACACTCATACACTCATACACTCATACACCCACACACCCATACACTTTTCTCCAGGGAGCAAAATTATGCGTATCGCCATCCCCCAGGACACCGAGCGATTCGGGGCAGTCCTTATTCATGGCGTCCAACACGTTTGGGAACTGGACGCCAGCCTGAAACGAAAAAAAGAGACCCCTAACGAAACTGAGATCATCCGCCGCCTTTCCTATGAAGAACTCCACGACGTTGAGCAGCAAATGGCGATTGTCGTCCCCATGCGCGGCGAGCGGATCAAGCTGGTGGAGGGCGTCCTCTCCGGCATCCCCAACGGCTGCCTGGTCATCGTCGCCTCAAACAGTTCGCGCCACCCGGTAGACCGTTTCGCCCTGGAGCGGGAGGCGTTCGCCCGCTTTGCTCGCTTCACCGGCAAGCAGATCATCGTTGCCCATCAGCAAGACAAAGCCATCGCCGAGGCGTTCCGCCAGGCCGGTTATGAGCACATTTTGGACCCGGAAACCGGCCTGATCCGCAGCGGTAAGGCGGAAGGGATGATCATGGCGACGATGTTGGCGCGGCTGGCCGGCCGTAAATACATCGGTTTCGTAGACGCGGACAACTATTTCCCCGGCGCGGTGCTGGAGTATGTGCGAGAGTATGCGGCCGGTTTTGTCATGAGCCAATCCCGCTACGCCATGACTCGCATCGCCTGGCACAGCAAGCCCAAAATCGTGGAGGACACCCTCTTTTTCGCCAAATGGGGGCGCACCTCGCGCAATACCAACAACCTGCTCAATCGCCTGCTGGCCGAGTACACCGGGTTTGAGACGGAGATCATCAAGACGGGCAACGCCGGGGAACACGCCCTGACGATGGATTTGGCGATGCAGTTGCGTTACTCTGCCGGTTATTCCATCGAGCCGTACCATTACATCAACCTTTTTGAGCAGTTTGGCGGCCTGCCCGGCTCCACACTGCGGAAAAAGCTCATCCAGGAACACGTCGAAATTTTCCAAATTGCCTCGCGCAACCCCCACATGCACGACACCGACAAGGGGGATGAGCACATTGAGGAGATGACCCTGGCGGCGATGCAGGTGATCTACCATTCGCCCATCTGCCCAAAGAAGTTGAAGCAAGAGTTGTTACAAAGAATGCGGGAGATGAGGCTGTTAGGAGAAAACGCCGAACTGGACGATACCATCTATTACCCCCCGCTGTGGCAGATCGATCTGGCCGCTTTCCAGGCTGTATTGGCA
>CAYONK010000656.1:0-2862 GCA_964405285.1 uncultured Ardenticatenaceae bacterium | reverse complement strand
TAGTCGGGTAGTCGGTTAGTCGGGTAGTCGAGTAGTTGGCAGCAGGACGACTACAAGACTACTCGACTACCCGACTACTCGACTAATACGCCCCTTTGCCTAAAAGGACGGCCGGAATGGTGCGGAATAGAATCTCGATGTCTTTCCAGAAACTTTGCTCGGCGATGTATTGCAGGTCGAGTTCGACCCAGGTTTTGAAGTCCAGGTCGCTGCGGCCGGAAACTTGCTGCAAGCCGGTGATGCCGGGGACGGCGTTGAGGCGGCCTAGCTCATCGTATTCATATTCGGCCACTTCTTTCGGCACGGGCGGGCGGGGTCCTACCAGGCTCATCTCCCCTTTGAGGACGTTTAGCAATTGCGGCAGTTCGTCTATGCTGAATTTGCGGATGTATTTGCCGACGCGGGTGATGCGCGGGTCGTTTTTCATTTTGAAGACGGGGCCGTCGGCTTCGTTTTGGGCCATGAGGGCCGCTTTGCGCGCTTCGGCGTCTATGTACATGGAGCGGAATTTGTAGACGTAAAAGGGGTGGCCCCATTTGCCCAGGCGCACCTGTTGGAAGAAGATGGGGCCGGGGGATTCAAGCCTGATGAGAACGGCCGTTGCCAAAAAAATCGGCGATAGCAGCAAGAGGGCCACCGCTGCCACCATGACATCCAACGCCCGCTTCAGGCTGTTTGCCACCTTGACCCGCAGCACCCACAGCACCAGCCGCAGCCGCAGCGACTGCGACGTGCGCACACTGTTAAACGTCTGCTTTTCATACATCGCCAGCATCCTGGCCGCTTTGTCGTCTAGCTGTTGTTCGTGCATCACCATCATCCTTTAAGGAGATTAGAGATTAGAGATTAGAGATTGGAGATTGGAGATTGTCTAATCCCTAATCTCCAATCTCCAATCTCCACCCCCCAATCTCAATCATCAGTTCCGCCCCGTGCGCACCCACGCCTCCTCTTTTTGGCCGAGTAGCACACCCAGGTAGAGGCGGATTTTCCACAGCAGGAAGCGCGGTACGCCGAACAGGGCGCGGTAAACGGCGCGGGGGGCGCGGGCCAGCCGCAGCCCAATCAGCAGATAAACGGCCTGCCCCACTAGAGCGAACAGCCCCAGGAAAAGGGCGAAGGGGCGGCGGGCTTTGGGTTGGGTAACGGCCGTTATCACCCCTACCCCACTCAACCCCACCAACACCGAAAAAGGCGGGATAATCTGCTCTAGCGCCGCGTCGAACAGCACAAAATTTCGCTCCCGCGCCGCCCGGCGCAGCAGCGTGGGCACATAATGGCGCACCATCTCCAGCCGCCCCTGCTCCCAACGAGCGTTTTGCGTCTGCGACCCGGCCAGCGTGTCCGGCATTTCCGCCCAGACAAGGGCATCCGGGGCAAAGGTGACGCGCTCCCCGGCCAGAATGAGCCGCATATGGAACTCAATGTCCTCGGTCAACGACGCGCTCCATTCATGCTGGCGCAGCAGGTCGGCGGCGAAGACCATGCCGTTCCCTTTTAGACCGGCCGAGCCGCCCAAGACCATGCGCCCTTGTGGCCGCAGGTAGTGCAGCACGGCCAGCGCGGCGTAGCGCAGCGCGGCGCTGCCGGATTGCTCCGGGGCGCGGACGGCGTAGTAGGCTTGAATGGCTCGCTCGCCTCGCCCCAGCCGGGCATCCATCACCTGCAAAAAGTTGGCCGAGACCACCGAGTCGGCGTCCAGAATGACGATGGCGTCATGGGGATCGCCGCGCTGCCAGATTTGGGCCAGCAGCCATTGCAGAGCGTGCCCTTTGCCGCGCAGGGTGTCGTGGAAGCGCTCGTGGACGATGGCGCCCTGTTGTTGGGCGACAACGGCCGTTCCATCGCTGCAATTATCGGCCACCACATGCACGGCAAAATGGTCGGCGGGGTAATTAAGCTGGCGCAGATTTGCCAGCAGGTCGGGCAGCAGCTTTTCTTCGTTATGGGCGGGGATGAGGATGAGGAAGCGGTGGCGGAAACGGCCGTTGCCCATTGGCGTCTGGCGGGGGGCGCGGAGGGCGGCGACCGTTAGCAAAAGCAAGTAACCGACCATCGTTACAATGAGGGCTTGCAACCCAAAGAACAGGAGGCGCAGGACGGATAGGACAGCTTTCATGCCCGTGAGGATAGAACAAGATAGGCAGCGAGTATATAGACTAAAGGTTCTAGCAGGCGGGGATTTCACGCCATGTTTACACCTTGAGTTTAGAGTTCAGAGCGAGAGCTAGAGGAAAGACTCGATTGCTTCCTCTAGCTCTATCCTCTAGCTCTAAACGCCAGTTACACGAGTTGGGTCGAGTACGGCCATGACCCTGCCCATAAACGCCTTGTCTGTGTAGTCGCCCAGCACCCGCTCTCGTCCGGCCCACCCCATGCGCGCCGCCAGCGCCGGTTGCTGCGCCAGCCTGACCAGGCTGGCGGCGATGGCGGCCACGTCGAGCGGGTCCAGCAGCAGCCCCGTTACTCCCTCTTGCACCGCATCCACCGCGCCGCCAGCACGGCCGCCAATGACCGGCTTAACGGCCGCGCCCGCTTCCAAAAAGGTGATGCCAAAGCCTTCTACCTCATCTCCGCCGGGCCGGGTGAGCATGGCGAAAACGTCGCAGCGGGCGTAGTAGGCGGGCAGGTCGGTGTCGGGTACGCGCCCGGCAAAGGTGATGTGGTCGGCGACGCCCAGATCGGCGGCCAGTTGGCGTAGATACGCCTCGTCGGGGCCGCCGCCAACGATGACGTAATGGGTGTGGGGCACATGGGGCAGCACGTGGGGCAGGGCGCGGATAACGGCGTCTTGCCCTTTGCGGGCCACCAGGCGGGCGACGGTGAGGATCACCCATTTGCCGGGCCAGCCGGGGTGGGGCC
>CAYONK010000655.1:0-2880 GCA_964405285.1 uncultured Ardenticatenaceae bacterium | reverse complement strand
TGCGCGTGGCGCGGGCAGTAGTCGGTACACATATAGCATTGGTCGCACGAGGCGATGGCCTGGGCGTCGAAGACGCCCCGCGGGGTGCGCCGCTTCACGCTCAGTTGATGGTCGTAGGGCAGCACCAGCAGCATTTTGGACCGCTTCGTCACCGGCGCGTCCAGGTCGCCCACCACGCTGCCCATCATCGCCCCACCATCGAGGACCACCGGGTCGGGGGTGGTCGCGCCACCGGCCAGGGCCAGCACTTCGCGCAAGGTCACGCCCAGCGGCACGCGCACGGTGACGGGCTTGCGGACCGCCCCGATGACGGTGATGTGTTTGTGGGTAAACGGCCGTTCCTGCAACGCTGCGTCTATATTCACCAACGTCTCAATGTTCTGCACCACACAGCCAACGTGGATCGGCAGCCCGCCCTCCGGCACAACCCGCCCCAACACGTCATAGACCAGCACCTGCTCATCCCCGGCCGGGTAAAAATTGCCCAATTCGGCGATCACGATGTCGTCAACGCCCGCCAGCGCCTTCTGCACCGCGGCGATGACCTCTTTATACTTCCCCTTGATGCCGATAATGCCATGCGGCGCGCCGGTCGCCTCCATCGCCGCCCGCATCCCGGCCACCAATTCCGGCGCGTAGTGGAGCATCATCTGCTTATCCACATGGGTCAGCGGCTCGCACTCCGCCCCATTGGCGATGACATATTCCGCCTGCGTTTGGAGCTTCACATACGTCGGAAAACCGGCCCCACCGGCCCCCGTCACCCCCGCCCGCTGCACAGCGTTGACAATTTCAGCTATTTTTTCCACGTTAATCTCCAGGGGAATTTAATACAAAGGGACAAAGGAACAAAGAGACAAAGGGGGGAAGGAAGGAGGTTGGTTTGTTGGTTGGTTTGTTAGTTTGTTATGGAACAACCAACTATCAAACCTTTGTTCCTTTCGTCCCTTTGTTCCTTTGTAATAAATTCTTACACCGCCGAAAACGCCCCGACCAGCGTACAGCGCCGGATGCGGGTGAACGTCCGGGCGGTGGTCATGCCTTCACCGGTGCGGCCGGCGATGGTGAAGCTGGTATGCCCTTCGCCGCCAAAGCCCAGCCCGGCGTAGGAAGGCGCGTTCTTCACAAAAACGCTGGTGTTGATCGCCCGGCCGAAATCGCTCATGCGGTAGATATTGGAGGAATGGATGATGGCCGAATGGCGCAGCCCATGTTCCAACTCAATCGCCAATTCTACCGCGTCATTAAAGTCGCGGGCGCGGACCACGCCCAACACCGGCATCATCAGCTCGCGGCGGGCGAAGGGATGATCCTTGTCCACTTCGACCACAATCGCCCGCATCTCTTCATCAGCCGGAATACCCAACTCCGCCAAAATTACGCAGGCGTTTCGCCCGATGTAGCGCGGATTGGGGCCGTTGCGCTTCTCGTTCAGCACCACCTTCTCCAACTGCGGCAGGTGAGCCGGATTCAGCACATGGACATCCGGCGCGGCGCGGAAGGCGTTCATCAGAGCATCGGCGATACCGGCCGTCACCACCACCTCTTTCTCCGAGGTGCAGGGCATGTTGTTGTCGAATGAATGTCCCAGGATGATGTCGCGGGCCGCTTTAACCGGATCGGCCGTGTCGTCCACCAGCGCGGGCGGATTCCCGGCCGCCGCGCCAATCGCCCGCTTGCCCGATTTGAGCGCCTCGTCTACCACCGCTTTACCGCCGGTGACGCAAATCAGGTTGATTTGCGGATGGGCCATCAACGCCTGAGCCACTTCGATGGTCGCCTCGGCAGCGGCCGTGAGCAAATTGGCCGGACCACCCGCCCGTTCGATGGCCTCGTTCAAAATATCCATCGTCGCCAGCGAAGATTGCTGGCTGGACGGATGCGGGGCGAAGACAACGGTATTTCCGGCCGCCACCATGCTGATGGCGTTGTTGATCACCGTCGCCGTCGGATTGGTGACAGGAGTGACAGAGAGGATGACGCCAAAGGGGGCGCACTCTTCCAGCGTCAGGCCATCGTCGCCCACGTAGGCGTCGTTGGGCAAAATTTCCACGCCGGGGGTCTTCTCCGCCACCAGCAGGTTTTTCAACACCTTGTCAGAGACGCGCCCTTTGCCCGTCTCGTCTACCGCCAATTGGGCCAGTTTGCGGGCGTTCTCAATCGCCGCCTCGCGCATCGCCTTGATAATCGCCTTGCGCTGCGTCAGGCTGACGCGGCGAAACTGGGCCAGAGCCTTATTCGCCGCCTGCACCGCCTCATCCGGGGTAGAGAACACGCCGCGATACTGCGCCGCGCGCGGCAGTTCCCCAGCCGCCCCACCGCCCATTTGGGCCAACACCTGCTGAATAATCGCCTCAATCTGCGCGTCTTGAATGTTCACACTCATCGTTCACTCCTCATTGACAATTGACAATTGACAATGAACCATTGCCAATTAGTAGGCTGCCACCATCGCCTGCGCCACATCCACATCCTGCTCCACCGAGCCGCCGCTGACGCCAACCGCCCCGACGACTTTGCCATCTTTGTGCAGCGGCAAGCCACCGCCGACGAGGGTGATTTTGGGCAGGTTGACATCTATGCCATAGAGAGATTGGCCGGGTTGGGCCACGGCCGCCAGTTCATGGGTGGGCAGGCGCACGGTGGCGGCGGTGTAGGCTTTGTGCGGGGCCAGGGTGACGCTGACGATCAGGGCGTCATCCATGCGGCGGGATTCGATCACGTCGCCATTCTGGTCCACAACGGCCAGGACCATCGGCACGCCGATGGCTGCGGCGCGTTTCATGCCAGCTTCGACCATCCGGTCGCAATCGGTCAGGGTTAAGGTAGTCATTTCGTTTTCTCCTGAAAGAGGGGGCGAGAAGGATTCTCGCCCCCTCT
>CAYONK010000654.1:0-2885 GCA_964405285.1 uncultured Ardenticatenaceae bacterium | reverse complement strand
GCCGGCGGCTCAACTCATTCAAAGTAATCGGCCCATTGGCCCGTTCAATCTCGTGTAATACCTGATGAAGCATGGTAGTCCTGTAGTCGAGTAGTCTGGTAGTCGTTAGTCTGGTAGTCGGGTAGTCGTTAGTCGGGTAGTCGAGTAGTCGAGTAGTCGAGTAGTCGGGCAGTCAGCAATGCGACGCCCCACCGTTGATCATTGACCATTGACCATTAACAATTGACCATTCAAAATCCCAACAACCTCCCGCCCTGAAACACCACAAAGGCCATAATCCAGGCCAGGATAAATTGACCAATAACGCTGACCCACATCCATTTTGTGCCCAATTCCTGCTTCTCGGCGGCGACGGCCACCATGCAGGGGGTGTAGATCAGGACAAAGACCATGAAGGAAAGGGCGGCCAACGCGCCGTGCCCGCCGCTGGTCTGCTCGAAGCCATCCTTGATCGCCAGCATCAGCCCCGTCGGCGCTTCCTCTTCCTCGTCGCCAAACAGGTCTATGCCCACGACGAGCGGGATGGATTTTAGCGTGTCCCAGGTCGCTTGAGCGAAGCCGACGACAATGAATTGAGCGTCCTCCAGCAAGGTTGTCGGTTCCGCTTCCTCCTCCTCGGCCACATTGTAGACCTGGGCCATCGTGCTGATGACCACCTCTTTGGCGACGAAGCCGGAGAGCAGCGCGCCGCCCGCCTCCCAACTGCCAAAGCCCAACGGCTCCAGCGCGGGCGTCAGCAGCCCGGCCAGGGCGGCAAAGGCGCTGTCGTCAATCTCCGTCTCGTTAAAGCTCCCTTCGCCGCGCACCGGCACGGCCGACAGCAGCCAGATGATGATGCTGACCCCCAGGATGAGGCTCCAGGCGTTTTGCAAAAACGCCTTCGTGCGCTGCCACATGTGGAACCAGACGCTTTTCGGCGTCGGCAGGCGGTAGGGAGGCAGTTCCATAATAAAGGCGGTCGTCTCATCCGTCTGGAAAATGGTGCGGCGCAAGATGAGGCCGATGACGATGGCGGTGACGATGCCGAGCAAGTAAAGGCTAAAGATGACGCTCCCGGCGTAGGCGGGGAAGAAGATGGCGGCGAAGAGGACGTAGACGGGCAGCCGCGCCCCGCAGCTCATGAAGGGGACGAGCAGGCCGGTGAGGATGCGGTCGCGCTTGCTTTCCAGGGTGCGGGTGGCGTAGATGGCGGGCACGGAGCAGCCAAAGCCGACCATCAGGGGCAAAAAGCTCTTGCCTTGCAGCCCGATTTTGTTCATCAGCGAGTCCATGACAAAGGCGGCGCGGGCCATGTAGCCGGAATCTTCTAGCACGGCCAGGGCCAGGTAGAGGGCCATCAGCACTGGCACGAAGACCATCAGGCCGCCGACGCCGGCGATGACGCCATCGAGCAGCAGCCCGGCGACCCAGGTTTCGTGGAGGGAGAGGAGGGTGAGAACGGCCGTTATCCCATTCGTCAGCGGCCCGCCAATCACCCCGTCTATCCAGTCCAGGTAGGGGGCGGAAACGTCGGCCGTCAGCTTAAAGACGAGCCACATCAGCCCCAGGAAGATGAGGACGCCCCAGAAGCGGTGCAGCACGATCTTGTCAATCTTGTCGGAGGTGGCGAAGCGGTCCTGGCCGCTTTTGCTCAGGCTTTGGCCGACGAGGGTGTGGATGAAGCGGTAGCGCCGGTCGGCGATGAGGGTATCGGCGTCGTCGCCAAGCAGCCCCTGGAGGCGGTGGTAGGCGAGTTGGGCGTGGGTGAGAACGGCCGTTCCCCCCGGCAGCGCCATCAACTTCTCCTGCAAATCGGCGTCCTGCTCCAACAGCTTCAGCGCCAGCCAACGGGTCGGGTAGGCGTTGGTGATGTCGGGATAACGGCCGATTTCCCCGCTCAACGCGGCAATCTCCGCCTCGACTTCCGCCCCATAATCAATTACAAACGCCGCGTGCGGCGTGAAAGGTTGTTCTAATAGCGTCATAGTGTCTTCCTGGGTAACGGAGATTGGAGATTAGAGATTAGAGATGGGTCAATCTCCACTCCCTACTCCCTACTCCCTACTGCTTCCCCGCCGTCTTCACAATCGTCTCCACCAACGCCTCCAGCCCCCTGTCGCGGCGGGCGATGGTTTGCACCACCGGCACGCCCAACTGCTGGCCAAGCTGTTGTGGGTCAATGGCGTGCCCGCGCGATTCGGCCACGTCCATCATATTCAAGACAAGGACGGCCGGGACTTCCAACTCCAACACCTGCACCGCCAGATACAGGTTGCGCTCCAGGTTAGAGGCGTCCACCACCACCACCACCAAATCCGGCTTCTCATTGATGATATAGTCGCGGGCGATCACTTCTTCCGGCGAATAGGCGCTGAGGCTGTAAGTGCCGGGCAGGTCCACAATGCGGATGCGCGTCCCATTGTGGCGGAACTCGCCTTCCTTCTTCTCGACAGTCTTGCCGGGCCAGTTGCCCACATGCTGCCGCGCCCCGGTCAGGGCGTTGAATATCGTAGATTTCCCGGCGTTCGGATTTCCCGCCAGGGCGATGTGTAGGGTGTGTGTCATGGTTTATGGGGGGGATGGAGATTGGAGATTAGAGATTGGAGATTGGCGGTCTCCAATCTCCAATCTCCAATCTCCAATCTCTAATCTCTACTCTCTACTCTCCAATCTCTCTTACCAAAATCTTCTCCGCCATGCCGCGCCCCAGGGCGACGCGGGATTCGCGGACGGTGACGAGCAGCGGGCCGCCGTCGTCTTGGACAATGGTCAACGTGACGCCAGGGGTCAGACCGAGTTCGGTCAGCCGATGGCGCAGGTTTCTTCCGGCGTCAATCTCAATCAGCCGGACGGGATGGCCGGTAGGGGCCTGGGTGAGGGGGAGGTTCATAATGGTCAATGGTCAA
>CAYONK010000653.1:0-2894 GCA_964405285.1 uncultured Ardenticatenaceae bacterium | reverse complement strand
ATTTATTTGCCGCTTCGTTGGGACTGGACGAAACGACCTGTTCGACTTGCTGTATCATTCGCTCATGTCTCGCCAAGATTCCCGCTTCACTCTCGTGATGGCGTCAAGTTGCTCTCCATTATAGTGGAAAAGGGCAGGGGAGGGGAAACGGCCGTTTTCCCGTATGGCATTTGTCATCTGGCACGGCCGTTTTCGTTATGTTATCCTTACAGTCGCAAGTTCCGTGGGAAAGGTTCTGCATTATTAGGTCGCCAACCCACATAATGCCTTTTCCAAGATAAGTAAAAAGCTAAACCTATCATGGGGAATGAACTGGCGCCGTACATCGCGCAATTCCTGAGCAATCGCCCATATCACGCACTCTTTCTGCTGGTATACCCTGAGTTACCACGGCTGCACGCCGCTGTCGCCCAATTACGTCGCCAGTATGAGTGGCCCACGCTCTCCTTGAGCGCCAAATTAAGCCAGGTGTTGCACGATTTGCCACCCCAACAACGGCCGTCCCACATCCCCCGCCTCTTCGCCGACCTCCTCCACGCCGACACACCTGGCCCGCTGTTCTGCGCCGACATCGCTTTGCTCTTTGAGCCAGAGTGGCGAATTGACCCATTGCGCCTGTTTCTGGAAGCCAGCAAAAGCGTCGCGCTAATCGTTCCCTGGCCCGGAACATACCAAAACGATACCCTGACCTACGCCGTCCCCGCCCACGCCCACTACCGCATCTGGCCGGCCGCCAACCTCGTAGGGCAAGCTTTCCAGCTTGCTCACACGGACAGGCTGGAAAGCCTGTCCTACAGGAAATGAACAATGCGCTACCGCGACCTTCTCCAATTTGACCCCATCGAAACCGTCATCCAACTGCGCGAAGCCGATGACCGGCAAAGAGCGCTCAACCTGGCTCGCACCTACGTCATCTCCGACCACATGGCCGATGTGTTGACGAATGTCGTCATCCCCCAATTACAGTTTGACCACCCGGCCGACAACAAAGGTATTTTCATCGTCGGCAACTACGGTACGGGCAAATCCCACCTCATGTCGCTGCTCTCTGCCCTGGCCGAGTACCCGGAGGCCCTAACGGCCGTTTCCCATTCCCAGGTCCAACAAGCCGCCGCCGCCATCAACGGCCGTTTCCACGTCCTGCGCGTCGAGATTGGCGGCGTTGAACGGGGCCTGCGCGACAGCCTCCTAGAAGAATTAGCCAACGCTCTCGCCAGATGGGGGACGCCCTACACCTTCCCCCCGGCCGATCAAGTCACCAACAACAAAGACATCATCATCGAAGCCCTGGCCGGCTTCCAACAACAATACCCCGACCAGGGCATCTTGCTCATCGTAGACGAACTGCTCGATTTCCTGCGCAGCCGCGAAGAGCGCAAGCTCCTGCTCGACCTCGGCTTCTTGCGCGAATTGGGCGAAGTGACGGAGTTAACCCCCTTCCGCTTCATCGGCGGCGTGCAAGAGACGCTGTTCGACAATCCCCGCTTCACCTTTGTCGCCGAGCAGCTGCGCCGCGTGCGCGACCGCTTTGAGCAGGTGCGCATCGCCCGCGAAGATATTGCCTACGTCGTCGCCCAACGGCTGCTGCGTAAAAGCGACGAACAACTGGCCTGGATCACCGAACACCTGCGCCAATTCCTCCCCCTCTATGACAACATGGCCGAACGGCTGCCGGAATACGCCCAACTGTTCCCCATCCACCCCGCCTATATTGACACCTTTGAGCAGGTGACTGTCGTCGAAAAAAGGCAGGTATTGAGAACCCTCAGCCAGGGGATGCGCGATTTGCTGGACCAGCCGGTTCCCGCAGACGCGCCGGGCCTCATCTCCTACGATCATTACTGGGATCGGCTGCGCAACAATCCCTCCATGCGCACCCTACCCGGCGTCGCCGAAGTGGTGCAGAAGAGCAATGTGCTGGAAGGACGCATCAAAAACGCCTACACCCGCAAAAATCTGCTGCCGCTGGCCTTGCGCCTCATCCACGCCCTCAGTGTCCATCGCCTGACCACCGACGACATTTATGTGCCGCTGGGGGCCACAGCCGCCGAACTGCGCGACGACCTGGCCCTGCACCTGCACCTGCCGGAGAAAACGGCCGTTTTCCTCCTCAACACCGTCCAGGTCGCCCTGCAAGAAATCATGCGCACCGTCAGCGGCCAATACATCTCCTTCAACGAGGCCAACGGCCAATACTACCTGGACGTGAAAAAAGACATTGACTTCGACGCCCAAATCCGGCAGCGGGGCGACCTGATGGGGGGCGATGAACTGAACCGCTACTTCTTCGACGCCCTGCGCCAGGTTCTCAACCTCAGCGACACCACCTATGTCACCGGTCACCGCATCTGGTTCTACGAATTGCCCTGGCTGCCCAACCAGGTCACCCGGCCCGGCTATCTCTTCTTCGGCCCGCCCGATGAGCGAACGACAGCCCAGCCGCCGCGCGATTTCTACCTCTACTTCCTGCCCCCCTTCGCCGACAAAGCGTGGTCTGGGGCGACGCAGCCAGACGAAGTGCTGCTGCGCCTGACAGGGCTAGACCACGCCTTCAACGACCTGGTGCGCCTCTACGCCGGGGCGCGCGCTTTGAGCAATGAATCGGCCACCCACCGCGACACCTACCTGGACAAAGCCAGCGGGCGCGGCGGCTACCTCAGTCGGCTGCTGAAATGGCTGAATGACAACGCCGCCGCCCTGTTGCAGGCGTTGCAGGGAGAAGCCGGGGTGTGGCTGGGCCTGGGCCTCGCCACGGTGGAGGAGATCGACCGCCTGAACATCCTGCGGGCCACCCATCTGGCCATGGAACGGGCGGTCCTTGCCCTGCCCGGCCTGCCCCCGGCCCTGGCCCTGATCGACGGCAACCAGGCCCCGCGATCCTTCCCCTGCCCCAC
>CAYONK010000652.1:0-2898 GCA_964405285.1 uncultured Ardenticatenaceae bacterium | reverse complement strand
CGGCAGCGCGGGTAGGTAGAGGGCCGAACGGCCTGACAACAGCCAGATGGCGACCAGACCGGCCGCCGCCAGGGCCAGCGGCGCGGCCAATGGCCCAACCGCCCCGACAAACTGCCGCCAGGAGCGAGACGCCGCCCCCTCCGGCCGGACCCATCTCAGGCCCAGGCCCAGCGGCGGCGGCGGCCAGGCATCCGCTTCTTCCGGCGTCAGGTCGGCCGGGGGGCGGCCCCAATTCACCTGCCGCCCGGTCAGATAGAGTATCAGGCAGACAAACCAGCCGGTCAGCAGCTTGACGATGGCTAGACGCGGGTCCAACACGTCTACAAAGAGCAGGGCGGCAGCGAAGTAATGGGCAGCCAGGGCGAACAGCCCCAGCCGGATGTCAGGGAGGATGAAGAGGGCAACGGCCGTTGCCAACACCAGCAGCGCCGCCGTCTCCCCCCGCAAGAAAGCCACCCGGTCTAAAAAATCAAAGAGTGTCATGGTAGTTGGTAGCTGGTAGTTGGTAGCTGGTAGGAAGCTAACAACATCCAACTATTAACGAACAACGAAAAGAAGCAGTAGCAGCAATAACAGCCAGAGCAGGCCGCGTTCGCTTTCTAATAATAAGACCGCGTCGCGCAGCGCGGTGAGGGTCAGACGCGCCCCCTGGTGCAGACGGGCGGGAGCCAACCAGGGAGGCAGGCTGAACTCCAGGATGCGACGCAGCGCGACAGCGTGATCGAGCGCCTGACCAAACAGGCGCGGCAACAACAAACCGGCCAATCCGGGCAGCAGCAGCGCCAGCCAGACCAGCGGATGAAAATCGCCCAACGGTTGGCCCGGCAAGGCCAGCAAACCGGCAACCGGCAAGATTGAGATCGCCGCGCCCCCCAACTTGAGTTCTGGCGGCGGCTCGGCGGGGGAGAAGAGGCGGCTTTGGCTGACAACGGCCGTTAGCAACAACCCATGCAGCAACGCCAAAACCGGCAGCAGCAAACCCAACCCGCCCGACAGCCAGGCGTCATAAAGTGCCGCCCGACCGTTCCAGCCGACCGTCAGCGGCAGTCCAATCAGGGCGGCCAGGGCGATGGCCCAGCCCCCCAGCCGGAGCAGTTGCGACGGCGGCGCCCCACGCCAGGCCAGGGGCGGCAGCCAGGCCAGCAGCGGGACGGCCAAAAGCAGCACCCGCCCCTCGGCGGCCGCAGCCGACGGGCCGGCCCACATCCCGGCCAACAGCAGCGCGCCACTGCCCGCCCAGACCAGCGCCGCCTCCGGCGCGGCCGGGCGGCTCCAGAGGCGGACCACTCCGGCCAGCACCGCCAGCAAACCAGGCAAAGTGAAGAGCAAGGGGAAAGGGATGGGGCCGGTGGCCCCCAGATGGGCCAGGAGCGCCGCGCCGGGCACGACCGGAGCCAGGTGGAGCAAAACGGCCGTTCTCCCATTCACCTGATCGGGTAAAGCGCGCCAGGCGGCAATGGGCAGCGCCCCCAGTTGCAACACAATGCCCAAGAGCAGCGGCGTGCGGGCGGCGGGTAGCCAGGTCGCCAGGTAGGGGCTGCCCGCCAGCGCCGCGCCATACCAGAGGAGAAAGGCGGCCAACACCAGCCAGCCCGCTCGCCTGGCTACCTGAATTGGGCTAACGTTCTGGCTGGAGAAGAAAACGGCCGTTCCCCAAACCAGCGCCAACAACAACCAGGTCAGCAGCAGCAGGGCTGGCGTCCCCGCCCAGGCAGCGGCCAATGTTGCCCCGCCGAGCAGCAGTCTCAGGCTGGTTTCGCCGGGCGAGACGGCCGCTTGTGTGAAGCGGGCCAGCAGCGACGAGGCCAGCAATAGCAGCAACCACGCCCCGGCCAACGTCCAGCTCTCCACCGTCACGCCCCAGGCGAAGGCGGTTAGCGGACGTCCGGCCAGGTTGGGCAGCAGGGGGAGGGCAGGACGCAGGGCAAGCCAGAGGAGCAGGGCGAGGGTGAAGAGGGCAACGGCCGTTTCCTGCGTGAAGCGGGGCCGGTAGCGGGCCATCAGGGCCACCAGGGCTGCCCCCAGGAGAAGCAACCCAGGGATGAATCCGGGAAATAAAGCTATCATACGCAAGCGCCGGATTGTAGCCCGTGATGAGAATAGTTGCCAGTTGCGGTTGTCGGTGGTTGGTGGCCGGTTGTCGGTGGCCGGTAATTGGCAATTGACAATTAACAACTGACCATTGACAATTAACCAAACCATTCTGCGAGAAAGCTATGACACGACTTGCCCAATTCCTCACCCTTCTGTTCTTCAGTGGCGCGCTGTTATTGGCCGCCTGCGCCTCCAGCGCCGACCCCATCGCCATCCCGACAGAGCTGCCGCTGGCCGTTTTGCCAACGGCGACCGCCGCCGCTAACCTGCCCCCTACCCGCGACCTGGCGGAATTTGTGCCCACCCCGCTGCCCACCGTGCCGACAGCCACCCGGCCGCCCACCGCCACGCCCACGCCGTTGGCTGTCTGGGTGCGGCTGGCGACCCCGGCCGAAGGCTCGGCGCTGCTGTTGGGCAGCGAGATTGTCGCTCGCGGTTTGGTGCAGCGCGAGGCGGAGCAGAGCGTCTGGCTGGCGCTGGTGAGCGCCACCGGACGGCCGTTGGCCGAAGCGCGGGCGCGGCTGGGTGAGAGCAGTTGGGAGGCCGGGCTAACTGTGCCGGAAGCGGTGAGCGGCGATGCGTTTCTGGAGGTGACTGTGCGCGATGCGGCGGGTGAGCCATTGGCCTCTGACCGGACGCGGGTGGAACTGGCGCTGGACGCGGCGACCGCCGAGCGGTTTTTGGTTTTGCAGCAGCCGGTTCATGGCGAAACGGCCGTTGCCGGTTTTAACCTCCTGTTCGAGGGACAGACGCTCTTCCCGGCGGGCAATGTCATCAGCGTGGAGATTTGGGCTGACTGCGCCG
>CAYONK010000651.1:0-2919 GCA_964405285.1 uncultured Ardenticatenaceae bacterium | reverse complement strand
ACGATGATGATTCTATCCAAATTGCCGCCGGGACGTACCACGAGAGCGGGATCACCATCTTCAAGCGGCTGACGCTGAATGGCGCGGACGCGGCGACGACGATTGTGGATGGGGGGCAGAACGGCCGCGTCTTCCTCCTGAACGCCGACAGTACCTTGCGCCATCTCACCATCCAAAACGGCCGTACCCCGGAGGATAGCAATATCTTCACCAGTGGTGGCGGCGGGCTGCGCGTGGGCACAGGCATGAACGTCCTGCTCCAGCACGTCACGATTCAAAACAACGCTACTTCCGGCAGCGCGGGGCTGGGCGGCGGCATCTTCAACACCGGTCATTTGACCATTGACCAAAGCCGCATCCTCAACAATACGTCCGAAGGCGGCGGCGGCATTTACCATTACTTCGTTTCTGGGGCTATCACCATCACCCATTCGCTCATCGCCGATAACCAGGCGTTGGGTAGCGGTGGCGGGGGTGGCGGTCTCAACATCTCTCGCCCTATCTACATAGCCGATAGCATCATTCGCGGCAACAATGCCACCTACGCTGGCGGCGGCCTGATGTTGAGCAATGAGGGTGAGGCGCTGCTGGAGCGTATCACCCTCATGGACAATGTGGCGGGCAGCGGCGGCGCTATTTTTAACCAGGCGACCGGCGTGTCTACTCTGCGCAACAGCACCGTCAGCGGCAACGTCGCCAGCGGCAATTATGGCGGCCTCTACGCCGCCGGGACGGGGGTCCATTTTGCCATCCACAACAGCGCCATCGCCGAAAACCGGCGCACCAATACGGCCGGCCTTGGGCAGAATGGCGTGGCGATGGTCAGCGGCGCGGAAGCGACCCTGAGCAACAGCCTTATCGCCAACAATGCGGAACGGCAATGCTCCAGCGGTGGCATCCTCTCCGCCGGGCATAATTTGAGCAGCGATTTTTTCTGCAATCTGATGCAGCCGGGCGACCAGCAGGGGGTTGACCCGCTGCTCATGCCCTTAGGCAATTATGGCGGCCCCACGCCCACCCACGCCCTGCGCCCCGGCAGCCCGGTCATCGAAGGCGGCAGCAATGCGGACTGCCCGGCCAGCGACCAGCGCGGCGTCGCCCGCCCGTTTGATGGCGACGACAGCGGAACGGCCGTTTGCGACATCGGCGCGGTAGAAGCGGAACGGCAGCTCATCATCGCCGACACCTCAGTTTTGGAGGGGACGGGCGGGATGACAACGGCCGTTTTCACCGTCACCCTCGCCCCGGCCAGCAGCCAACCCGTCACGGTGGATTATGCGACGGCCGATGGAACGGCCGTTGCCCCCGCTGACTATACCGCCACCAACGGCACGCTCACCTTCGCCCCCGGCCAGACAACGCGAACCATCAACGTGCCCATCGTCGCCGACGACGTGGATGAGCTGGATGAGACTTTCTTTGTCCACCTGAGCCATGCCAGCGGGGCGACGATTTTGATCGGAACGGCCGTTGGCACAATCATAGACGATGATGGCCTGCCCAGCCTGAGCATCAATGACGTGAACCTGACCGAGGGCAACAGCGCCGCGCCACAGCAGATGATATTTTCCGTGACCCTCTCCCCGGCCAGCCCGGACGTGGTGACGGTGGCTTATACGACAGTAGACGGAACGGCCGTTGCCCCCGGCGACTACACCGCCACCAATGGCATCCTCACCTTCGCTCCCGGCCAGACCAGCCAGCCAATTAGCGTCCTCATCTTGGGCGACATCATAGACGAAGGAGCGAGCGAGCAATTCACCGTGCAGCTTTCCAACCCGGCCAACGCCGTTCTGGACAAAGCGACCGGCATCGGCACGATTCTCGACGACGACACCGCCCGCCTCACCCACCAGACCGGGCCAACGGTTCTCGAAGGAAATGTTGGGCTGACACCAGCTACCTTCACCGTCACCCTCTCCACCCCGGCCGCCTTCCCCATCACCGTTGAGTACACCCTGGTATCGGGCTGCTGCGCCGATGGGGCGACGGCCGGGGTGGACTTCCTCGGCCCCTTCAGCGGCACGCTCACCTTCCCGCCAGGCACGACCCTGGTCAACTACACTGTCAGCATCGTCGGCGACCTGGACGTAGAGCCTGACGAGGTTTTCTCCGCCACCCTGAGCAACGCCAACGCCCCCATCAGCGTCAACTCTAGCATCGCCACCATCCTCAACGACGACTTCGACGAGCCGCAGCGAGTTTATCTACCCATCATCATCCGATGAGAGCCGAGATTGGAGATTGGAGATTGAGTAATCTCCAATCTCCCTCCTCCCTCCCCCCATGCCCAACTACCACGCCTACCTCATCCGCCTCTGGCGGGAAGATGAACAACAGCCCTGGCGGGCTGAGCTTGTCTCGCCGCAGAGCGGTGAGGCGAGGCGCTTCGCCACCCCAGAACAGGCATACGCCTACTTACAACAGAAGCTAGAACTAGAGCGAGATGAGACTTCTTTTCCTCGCTCTCGCTCCAACTCTAGCTCATAGGAGCAGAACATGAACCGTCATCGAACCCGGCATTCCGTATTATCCCTGGTCGTGAGCCTGGGATTGTTATTGCAGTTGATCGCGCCGCTGGCGCTTGTTCCGGCAGCGCGGGCAGCTGCTCCTGCGCAGGTCGCTGTCGAGACAGGCGGCGAAGTGGCAGGGGCCACCACCCAGCCCGCTGTCTTTAGCCATCCCCTCTCCCTCTCCCGCGTCCAGTCCAGCTACGTGGGTGGGGCGGGCATCATCATCACCTACACCGTGGCGAACAACCAGCTTCCCACCCTCTACCCCATCGTGCCGCCGGGAACCCCCATCACCGAGACGCTGACCCTCACCGCCGGGTTCGACCCGACGGCCGACCCCCACACCCTGCGCGACGTTCTGCTCGTCACCAGCCTCACGCCGGCCGCCGACTTCGTGGACGCTGAC
>CAYONK010000650.1:0-2921 GCA_964405285.1 uncultured Ardenticatenaceae bacterium | reverse complement strand
AGGCTTCCGGCCCGGCCAGGGCGTGAATGTCACCGCCGCCGGTGATGAGCCAGGCGTCGCGCAGGGCGTTCAGGCTCCAGGCGGCGCTCTCGCCGCCGCCAGAAGGCGGGCGCAGATCAGACCGGTTTTGCCAGAGGTAGATGAGGAAGGGAACGGCCGTTACCCCCGCCAACACCGCCCCAATCGCCGCCTGCCGCCACTCTACCCGCCGCCGGAACAGCAGCAGGTAGAGCAGGGTGGCCGGGATGAGGGCCATCGCCGCCAGATGGATTTGCACGGCGACGGCCAACGCGACGAAGTGCAGCCAAATCCAGCGCGGTCGCCGCTCCACAAAGGCCAGCGCCGCGCTGATCGCCCAGAGCAGCACGAAAAGCGGCAACAAATTCTGCGCCCAAATTTTGCGGGAGAAGATGACCGCCCAGGGGCTGGTGGCGAAGAGCAGGGCGGCGGCAATGGCGGCGTTGACGCCCCAATAGCGGCGCGTCAGCCAGTAGGCCAGGAGGACGGCGAGGCTGTTCAGCAGGCCGGTGAAGAGGGTGGCGGCAATGGGATGGGGCCAGAGGGCGACCGGGATGGCGTAGAGCCAGACGCTCATCGGGAAGTTGGGGACGCCGACGGAACTGCTGATGCCGCGCAAGGCAAAACGGCCGTCGGCCATCTCCAGCGCCAGGATGAGCAGCCGCGCTTCGTCCGCTTTAAAGTCGGTCAGGGTGGGATAAGAGAGGCGGAGAACGGCCGTTAGCAGCACAATCCCCCCCACCGCCAGCCACTCGATCCAACGGCTGCTTTGCTGCGTTCTGCGCATAAATTCTACCCGCAGGTTTCGAGGGTTGAATCCGGGGCCTTGGGCATGAACTTAATCACCAGAAGTGACTCTTTCTGGAGATGATTTACTTTCACGAGTAACTCGGATCAAAAATCGCAACGCTTCGTTCACCGATTCGGAGTTGGGGAACAATTCAGCGACATCTGGCGCTAATTGAACAAACCCGCCAAATTCAGCGCGTTTAGGTCCCACTTTTCTAACACGTAGGCTCTTCAAGTCGTATTCTGGGCGCAATTCATCTTTCATCTCGTTTTCAACGTTCTTCATAAGCTTCTTTCTCTTTACGTGTTGCTTCTCTGGCGCTTATCAACCGAATCTTACTCCTTCGCTCGGTATACGACACCACCAACAAGCGATTTAGCCTGGATTCTCCGATGATGATGTATCGCTCTTCATCATCAGAATGGTCAGGATCATAGAAATCAACAAAGAATGGATCATCAAAGACCAGCCGGGCCTCTTCAAATGAGACCCCATGCTTTAGCAGGTTAACAGTCGCCTTGTCTTCATTCCACTCAAATTCCATATTCATAGCATAACACGAAGAAACGTAGTTTCAACTATGTTGACAACAGGGTGAATCTCTAATCGCCAATCGCCAATCTCAAACTCACGGGGCAATGGTCCGACCCCATCACCTCCGGGTGGATGGCGGCGTCGGCGACGCGGGGCCAGAGGTCTGGGCTGATGAAGAAGTAGTCGAGCCGCCAGCCCACGTTCCGCCCCCGCGCCCCGCCGATGTAGGACCACCAGGAGTAGGCGCCGGTCTGTTCTGGGTAGCAGGCGCGGAAGGTGTCAATATAGCCCTGCGCCACCACTTCGTCCAGCCAGGCGCGTTCTTCGGGGAGGAAGCCGGTGGTGGTCTGGTTTTGGCGCGGCCGGGCCAGGTCTATCTCCCGGTGGGAGGTGTTGACGTCGCCGCAAAAGATGAGGGAACGGCCGTTTTCCCTTAACCCCTCACAATACGCCAAAAAGTCCGCCTTGTACGCCATCTTAAACGGCACACGGCTGTGGTCCCGGCTGCCATTGGGGAAATAGGCCCCGATGAAGACAAACTCGCCATAGTCGGCGACAATGGTCCGCCCTTCGCGGTCATACGCCTCAATGCCCAGGCCGATTTGCACCGAGAGCGGCTCCTGTTTGCTGTAGAGGGCGACGCCACTGTACCCTTTGCGCTCCGATGAGGCCCAATAGGTGTGGTAGCCTTCCGGCCGCCGCACCGCCTCGTCTAATTGGTCGGGGTGGCACTTCGTCTCTTGCAGGCAGAGGATGTCTGGGCTGGCTTGATTCAGCCAATCGAGGAATCCTTTTCCTTGCGCCGCCCGCAGCCCGTTCACGTTCCAGCTATAAAGATGCTTCGTTGTCACGCTCACCAATCCCTTATCTCTAACTTAATTAAAACTTATAATGTCGGGTTATTATCTACCATGAAGTCGCCAAAAATAGTGTCCACCCTCGGTTCTCCCTCCTGGCCGAGGGTGGACGCTTTTTAAAGCCCCGTATCCCCCAAAAGGTGGCCTCCCGTTCCGTAGACAATCAATAAGCATTTATCCGCAGATTCACGCAGTTTTTTCTGCTTAATTTGCGGATTGGTGTTTTGACATAATGTCAATCTCGATAATATCAATGGACAGACACAGACCTTCGAGGGTTTAATCATCTCGCAGGTCTTTTCATTTCAGGTAAACGTTCAGCCTCTCAAGACCGGATGAACTCGTCAGGTCTGGATGGTTGCTCATTTGGACCGTATGGTATCATGCCCGAATACGCGCCGCCAATCTCGGTAGACGGAACTGAGATTGGAGATTGGAGATTAGAGACTGGACATGGATCGCTGAACGTTCAGCTCCACGAGAGATTGAATAGGTCGGGGCGCTGCCGGGGGGAAACGGCCGTTTTCGACTGGAATTTGAGCGCAGAGATCATCTGGGGACGGATCTCTGGTTGATTCTACCAGGAGAGGGTGAAAGGTGTGGAGGTTTTCTTTGCGCAGCCTCCGAGCCTTCCACCCTCTCTGTGGGTAGATAAGCACTGTCTCTCAACCTCTCATCACTGCTGCACGGAGTGGATGAAGGCGATGATGTCCAGCAGTTGA
>CAYONK010000649.1:0-2926 GCA_964405285.1 uncultured Ardenticatenaceae bacterium | reverse complement strand
AAGTCAGTACAATTCGCTCCCCGCCAAACGCCACCCGGTTGACCAGTTCAGAAATGTCCCGCTTCACCTGTCCAATACTGATTTGCGCGTCGCTCATTTCGACCTCCAAAATTGCAATATCATGATAGACAGTATAAAACAAAGTATTCTATTGGGTCAACTCCTTCACCTGGTCAAACGATGACTGAGCCATATCAGATTAAAGAAGTAGATGTACAGGCCCTCGCCAGCGCCGAATCATTTGCGCGGGGTCAAGAAGATGCTGGTACAGGCGATGGGGGCATTGGACAGGGATGGGTTTTGGCTGGAAGATGATCTGCGCCGGGTTATCCAGGCGACCAGAGAGCAGTACCCCGATTGGGGCATCCAAAAGTGCCAGCGGAAAGCGGAGGCGATTATGGATGCGGGGAAGGCGGGGGCGTATGAAACGGCCGTTGTCTGGCTGCGCCAGGCCCGCGAGATTTACCAGCAGCACCATCGCCTGACCGAATGGCAGAGCTATCTGGACGCTGTGTTGGCGACTCATCAGCGTAAGTACAAGTTGGTTCCGTTGCTGCGGGCTATTCGCTAATTCCCGCTCTTTTGGGGCCGCAGATGGCGGGGCGTTAGACTGGCTGCGTGGTGTTTCAACTGAATCACTCTGCCAGCAATCCTAACGTTAGAACTGCCACACCCGGTTGGCCTCCTTGCGCCAGATAGATAAAGTAGCCGCTAAACGGCGAACCATATGGGCTTTCCAGGTCACTATCCACACGCACTTTTAAGTGGGAGGGCGTTTTGTTGGCGAACAAACGACCGTTGCCATTGCTCACCAACTCGCCATCCTTCATCGCCAACTGATAGCTGAAAGGCGGCTCGTCCGAGTAGTAGGCCAGGATCGCCATATCACGGCAGGTATACTCGTTTGCCTGCCGCACCAACAACTTGAGTACGCCGATGAAATGCCGGACATCGGTGGGCTCCATTCGCGCCACGCTGAAAGGCCCACCGGCATAAACCGTTCCATTACGCGCATTCTCCGCGTCTTCCAGCAAAAAACCGACTTCCGGATCAAGTGTCAGAGTCACGTGACCACTGCGATAAACGCGCGGCTTTATCATCCGCCCTTTGACCAACGGCCCATAGCGCCGCAACTGCGCAGTTATCGGCGCCGGTGGGTCTTCTGGCTTCGGGCCGACGCCAGCCTCATACAAAGCTTGTTGCGCCGGTTCATAATCGGGCTGGATGGTTAGCGCTTGCCGCCAGAATGCCACTGCTTCTTCCGTTTGGTTCCATTGCAGGTGAACCTGACCCATCTTTTGCAGGGCCGGCGTGTAGGTTTTGTCTCGCTCAAGGGCGCGCCTCAGCCAGATCAGGGCCTCCTCTGGCTGGTTGGTCTCGATGAAGCAGTAGCCGATGTTGTAGAGGGTAGGGACGTATTCTGGTTCCAGAGCGTGGGCTGCCAGGAAGCCGGTGAGGGCGGCGGCGGGCTGTTTCTGGCGCAGCAAAGCCAACCCTAGAGCAAAGTGCCCTTCCGGCCGCTCGTTAATGATGCCGATTAGCTGCCGCGCTTTGCGTTCTACCAAGTCATAATTACCCAGATCTAAGTTGGTTTCTAGCTGCTCTTCCAGATGTTGATATAGAAAGCTGCCCGACGGCCGTTCCCCCCGCATTTCCTGCTGCAAATCGTCAATCATGCCGTCAACTGCCAACTGCTGCGCCTTTGCTGGTTCCAGTTGGCGAAACTGTTCAAATGGCTGGATGGCTTCTGCCAATCGCCCGGCGCAGCCATAGGTAATTGCCCGGCCAAAGTGCGTATCGGAATTTTCGGCCGTTAATTCGGCTATTTCATCCCAGACAGCCAGCGCTTCATCATACAAACCCATTTCCAGGTAACAGGCGGCCAGGTTGTGATAGATGGGCAACCGCTCAAGGGGATTGTCAATGCCTTGCATGAACTTCTTGAGGCGGTCTATCGCTTCGGCCCACTGCTCGTTGCCCAGGGCGGCCAGCGCCGCCACCCATTGCTTTGCCTGGGGGGATGGTCGGTTGGCGGGTGCGTTTCGTTTGCGTTTGCTAAACTGCCGTCGTTTACTCATGGTGGTTTTTCACTTAAGAGGTCGCTAATTTTCACCCTCGCGCCGCAGATAGATCAGGCTATGTTGGCGCGAAAAAGTCATTTTACCATGTTCTTATTTTGCCTCAATTGAACTTGGTGGGCTACGGTTATTTTCGGAGCGCTGAGTTTGATCGCCACAGCTATTGAAACGACGTTCGCCGACCGTCTGGAGACAATTCGGGCCATTTATGCGCGGCGGGGGGCGTTGATCCGGGGGTTTGATCAGGGGAATTTACTGTGAGGGGAACGGCCGTTTTCCCTCAGTATGGTTGGCGGGAGCGACTCAGGGTGGAACCCGCAGCGGGTGTGGCGTCTAGAAAGCAAAAAGCTCTCGACTAAATCGAGAGCTTTTTTAGCTTTTACCCGGAACGGGAGCGACGGGGATCGAACCCGCGATCTCCGGCTTGACAGGCCGGCGTGTTAACCACTACACCACGCCCCCTAGAGCGAACGGGATAGTACCAAAAAGCTGATTTCCTGTCAATATCAATTCCCTCTTTTCCCATCATTTTGTGACCCCCAAATTCCTTTTTTGCCCGGCATGTTACAATGGGGCGATGGATGGATTGTGGACAGGGTTGGCAGAGCAGGCGTTGGCGCTGGGCTTTAACCAGGTTGGAGCGCTGCCGACCGCGCCGGGCAGACGTCTGGCCGCTTATCTCAACTGGTTGGCCCACGGCTACCAGGGCGAAATGGGCTATATGGCCCGGCCTGATCGCGTAGCGCGCCGCCAGGATTTGAACCTGATTTTGCCGGGGGCGCAGACCCTCATCTGTGTGGGGCTGAATTATTTTGCGGGGCGGCTGCCAACGGCCGTTGCCCAAGACC
>CAYONK010000648.1:0-2927 GCA_964405285.1 uncultured Ardenticatenaceae bacterium | reverse complement strand
CGCCCGCCGCTGGGGCCTGGGCGTCATCCTGGCCGACGACATGGGATTGGGAAAGACCATCCAGACCCTCACCCTGGCGCAGCAGTTGAAAGAGGAGATGGGCGGCTTGCCCGCGCCGATTTTGCTCATCTGCCCCACCTCCGTCGTCACCAACTGGGAGTTGGAGCGGCAAAAATTCACCCCCGGCTTGCGGGCCATGCTCCACCAGGGCGGCGACCGGCTGCGCGACGCCGACTTTGTGGCTGCGGCGCAGGAGAACGACATGGTGTTGACCAGTTACGCCCTGGCGCGGCGCGACGCGGAAGCGCTCCAGCAAATCAACTGGTTTGGCGTGGTGCTGGACGAGGCGCAAAATATCAAAAATGCCAACACGAAGCAAGCGCAAATCATCCGCAAGCTCCCCGCCGATTTTCGCCTGGCCCTGACGGGCACGCCGGTGGAAAACCGGCTGGCGGAGTTGTGGTCTATCATGCAATTTCTCAATCCCGGCTTTTTGGGCGGGCAAAAGCAGTTCCGCCAGGAATTTACCCTGCCGATTGAGAAGTACGGTGATGAAGACGCCGCGCAGAAATTGCGCAAAATGACCCGGCCGTTTCTCCTCCGCCGCGTCAAAACCGACCCCACCGTCATCCAGGATTTGCCCGACAAGCAGGAGATGAAGGTGTACTGCCACCTCAGCGAAGAGCAGGCGACGCTGTATGAAGCGGTGGTACGCGATGCGCTGGCGGCCATCGAAGAACAGGAGGAAGGGGGCATGGCGCGTAAGGGGCTGGTGCTGAGTATGTTGATGCAGCTTAAGCAGGTGTGCAACCACCCGGCCCAATACCTGCATGAGACAGAAGCGTATCAGGCGGGGGAGGATAACGGCCGTTCCGGTAAACTCGACCGCTTCACCGACCTGTTGGACGAAATTTTGGCCGAAGGCGACCGGCTGCTCATCTTCAGCCAGTTCACCGAGATGGCCGGGCTGCTCAAGGGGTACATTCAGGAGAAATTCGGCGTGCCGACGCTCTATCTGCATGGTGGCGTGCCGCCGAAAAAGCGGGCGGCCCTGGTCGAACAGTTCCAGCGCGAAGATGGACCGCCCGTCTTCCTGCTCTCGCTCAAAGCGGGCGGTACGGGGCTGAATCTGACTCGCGCCAATCATGTTTTTCACTTCGACCGCTGGTGGAACCCGGCCGTCGAAGACCAGGCCACCGACCGCGCCTTCCGCATCGGCCAGACGAAAAACGTACTCGTTCACAAATTTGTCTGCCTGGGCACGCTGGAAGAGCGTATAGACGCGATGATCAGCGACAAAAAGGCGCTGGCCGAGAGCATTATTGGCGGCGGGGAGAACTGGCTGACGGAGATGAGTACGGCCGATTTGCGGAGTTTGGTGCAGTTGCGGCAAGAGTAAGAATGGAGAATAGAGATTGGAGATTAGAGATTGAAAGGCATCCGATCTCCAATCTCCAATCTCCAATCTCAAGGACGAACGATGAGCTGGTACTACGATTTCAAACCTTCCAGACCGATTGAGACCGACGAGGGCATTAAGTCCAAAAGCAAACGCGGCGAGTTTGTGAAGAGTTGGTGGGCGACGCGCTGGATTAAGGCAATGGAGCGGGTGATGGACAGCGGCCGTTTGCAGCGCGGGCGCACGTATGCCCGCAAAGGACAGGTATTGTCGCTGGAAGAGCATCAGGGCAAGATCAGCGCCAAAGTGCAGGGGTCGCAGCGCACGCCCTATAAAATCAGCATCGAACTGACGCCTCTGTCGGCGCGGGATTGGGAGAAGGTGTTGGCGGCGTTGGCGGAACGGCCGTTCTTCGTGGCCCAGTTGCTCGCCGGGGAGATGCCGCAAGAAATCGAGGAAGCGTTTCAGGCTGCCAGGCTGGACCTGTTCCCCGGCCGGCGTGAACTGAAACAAGCCTGCAACTGCCCCGATTCCGCCAGCGTGTGCAAGCACCTGGCGGCAACCCATTACATTCTGGCGGAACGGTTCGATGAAGACCCGTTCCTGCTGTTTCGGCTGCGGGGCAAGACGCAGGAGGAGATTGTTGCCGCTTTGGGTGCAGGCGTGGCGGAAGGGGAAACGGCCGTTGCCCCCGAATACACCCCCGCGCCACCCCTCAGCCAATCGCTGGAGACCTTCTGGCAAATCGGGCCGCAGGTGGAGCCATATGCCGTCCGTATTGCCGCGCCCGAAGCACCCTACCCGCTGCTGGAACGGCTGGGCGACCCCGATTTCATGCCCGGCGCCCGGCGCTGGCTGGTGAAGGCGTATGATGCGGTGTCGGAAACGGCCGTGAAGATCGCCTATCAATCGGAAAACGCCGAAGATGGTTGAAACAATCTACCTCCCCTCACGGTAAATTCGCCTTATCGAATCGCCGGATCAGCGCCGCCCGCCGCGCATAAGTGGCCCGAATCTTCTCCATGCGGCTGGTAAACGTCGCTTCCGTTCCCCGGTGGATGGCTAACTGATGTAGCTTGACCAACAATTGCACTACCTCGTCGTAAGAATACCGGTCGCTTGTTGGATCAACTGCTCGGCAAACGTCCAACTCGCTTCCGCTTTGGGGGCAAACGCCTCCAACTCCTGAATGCGCTGCGCCTCGGCCAGCGCTTGTAATTTGGCGGCGGTGCGTCGTCCGGGGGTAACGGCCGTTGCTGGCTCATCGGCGCAAAGATGGCGGTGGAAGGCCAGGGAAAGTTGCGCTTCCTGGCCCTGCGCCAGACGCAGCAGCCACTCGTCGCATTCAGCGCGGGATAGGGCGGCGATGCGCTGGCGCAGTTGCGCCCCGTGATGGTTTTTGGCGAGGAACTGGACGCTGCCGCTACATTGACCAGCGATTCGTCCAGATGAAACGCCTCCATAAATTTGCGCAAGGCTGGCGTCAACTGGCGCAAGCCGGGTGGCACGGGCGGCTCGACATCCTGAT
>CAYONK010000647.1:0-2935 GCA_964405285.1 uncultured Ardenticatenaceae bacterium | reverse complement strand
CCAAACGCCAGCAGCAAGGAGAGGTTGATGAACCCACCATAAGGGTTTGGCTGCTCAAAGGTGCCGGAGGCCCGATAGAAACGACCCAACACCAGAAAATGGTCTGGTCCCGTGCCGCGCAACCCAAACTGCCAGATGCCAATGGCCGCCTGGAGCAGCCCCGGCAGCAGCAACAAGCCGGTGATGAGCCAGACAGGAGCGAGAGAACGGCCGTTTTCCCTCATCTCCAATCCCACGTCCACCACCAACAGCAGGACCAAACCGGCCTCGATCCATTTCAGCAGCTCTTTCAGCCCTTCGGTCAACGAAGGCGCGTCCAACAGCGTCAGCGCCATGACCCATAAGAAGAGACCAAGCGGCGCGTTGAGGAAGGTGGGGCGGATCAGGATACGGCGATGGGCCAGACCACGCGCCAACCAGGCGGCCACCGCCAGCAACAAAAAAAGCTGGCCGCTGTCTACGCCAAAGCCGAACAGAACACGCTCCAGCGCGCCAAACGGCCCAAACAGCAAAACCAGCCCCACTCCGGCCAAAGGTTGGATGAGGGTGAGCAGGAAAACGGCCGTTGCCCCCACCAACGCCGCTCCGGCCAACACCGGCAGCCAGGCCAGAGCCAGCCCAAGCAAAAGCGCCACCAACGCAAAGGCTGGCGGCTGCCAGCGCTGCCCCGTCATCCGGGACCTAAACGCGATTGCGGAAATAATTCACCGTCTCCTGTAATCCTTCGCGCAAATCAACCTTCGGTTCCCAGTTCAACACCCGTCGCGCTTTGGTAATGTCCGGTTGGCGCAGCTTCGGATCGTCCGTAAACCGATCATCTTTCGGCTCCACAAACACAATGTCCGATTGGCTGCCAGAGACGTCCAGCACCGCTTTGGCAAACTCCAAAATAGACATCTCCGTCGGATTGCCAATGTTTACCGGCAATGATTCCGCCGAAAACAGCAGGCGGTAAATCCCTTCGACTAGATCGGAATAGTATTGAAAGGAGCGGGTCTGGCTGCCATCGCCATACACTGTCAAGGGCTTGTTGGTCAATGCCTGATAGATGAAGTTGGGCACAACCCGGCCATCATTCAGGCGCATTCGCGGCCCATAGGTGTTAAAAATACGGACAATGCGCGTTTCTAGCCCATGATACCGCTGGTAAGCCAGGGTCATCGCCTCGGCAAAACGTTTCGCTTCATCATACACGCCGCGCGGCCCAATGGGGTTGACGTGGCCCCAATAGGTTTCCGGCTGCGGGTTCACCTGCGGATCCCCATACACCTCAGAAGTGGAGGCAAGCAAATAACGCGCTCCTTTCACCCGCGCCAGGCCCAACGTATTGTGCGTCCCCAAAGAACCGACTTTCAGGGTAGGAATAGGATGTTCCAGGTAATCGTTTGGGCTGGCGGGAGAAGCGAAATGGAGAATTGCATCCAATACGCCAGGGACATAAATGTGTTGGCTGACGTCATGCTTAATAAAAGAAAAGCGCTCGTGGCCATACAGGTGGGCGATGTTGTCCATGCTGCCCGTCAACAGATTGTCCATGCCAATGACGGTGTGGCCTTCCTGGATAAAACGGTCGCAGAGATGAGAGCCTAAGAAACCGGCCGCGCCGGTGATCAATACGCGCACAATGACCTCCTATAAGTCGAAACTCGTTTATGACATTAAATGGGTTATTTTAACGCAGCCCACAGGGGTGGGCGAATTCCGCCCGGCAATCGTAGGCCAATCAGCCAACTCTCGCCAGCAGCTACGCCTCGTTGTATACTCTACTACACTTTCAGACCTTCAGAGAATCGGAGATTTCATGCAGATTAGAAAAGATGCAAGCCTGACAGATATTAAACGGCCGTCCCCTGACAACCCACCTGACGACGGCCACGAACGTCGCAAAGCAGACCACATCCGCATCAACTTAGAAGAAGATGTCGCCTTCAAACAACTGACAACCGGCCTGGAAGAGTATTTTTTCCTCCATCAGGCCCTTCCCGAACTGAATCTGAACGACATTGATACCCGCACCGAGGTTTTCGGCAAACAGTTGCAGACGCCGCTGCTTATCTCTTCGATGACCGGTGGCACAGCCGAAGCGCGCCGCATCAACCGCACCCTGGCAGAAGCGGCCCAAACGGCCGGTATCGCTATGGGTCTTGGCTCCCAGCGCGCCGGCATTGAAGACCCTTCGCTCGCCGACACCTATCGCGTTCGTGAAGTGGCCCCAGATATCCTGCTCTTCGCCAACCTGGGCGCGGTGCAGTTGAATTATGGTTATGGCCTGGAACAATGCCAGCGCGCCGTAGACATGATCGAAGCCGACGCCCTGATTTTGCACTTCAATGCCTTGCAAGAAGCTGTGCAGCCAGAGGGGGATGGGGATTTTTCCGGCCTATTGGCCAAAGTGGAAGCCATCTGCCGTCAACTGCCGGTCCCAGTGATCGCCAAAGAGGTTGGCTGGGGCTTTGCCGGGGAGACGGCGCGCCAACTGGCTGCTGCCGGGGTGGCCGCCATTGACGTGGCTGGCGCGGGCGGCACTTCTTGGAGCCAGGTGGAAATGTACCGCGCCCCTACAGCCCGCCACGCCCGGGTGGCTGGCGCGTTTATTGATTGGGGTATCCCAACGGCCGTTTCCCTGCAACAATGCCACGCCGCCGCCCCCCACCTGCCCATCTTCGCCAGCGGGGGTATCCGCAACGGCATTGACATCGCCAAATGTATCGCCCTGGGAGCCAAACTGGTTGGCTTCGCCGGGGAATTTTTGCGCGCCGCCGACAAAGGAGGCGTCTCCGGCGTCGTCGAACTGGCCGAAACCCTCACCGACGAACTGCGCATCACCATGTTCGCCAGCGGCGCTGGCTCCCTGGACAGCCTGGCTCAAACCCCTTTATTGCGCCAATTCTAATCCCGATTGTCCATGACAGCCCAACCGCTGTAGAATATCAAC
>CAYONK010000646.1:0-2948 GCA_964405285.1 uncultured Ardenticatenaceae bacterium | reverse complement strand
CCGCCTCTCTCCGCTCAACCAGGTGAACAAGAGATAGCCGCCGCCAAATAGAGCCGTATACACGGCAAAAATGTAAAGCGTGTGGTTCCGTAACCAGTTCAGCAAAAAGTGAATACAGGCGTAGCTGGTAAGGGCTGACGCCAGAAAAGAGGCGACGTATACCCCCGGAGAAAACATCATCTCCGGCGCTCTGAAGATGTTGATGACTGAGAGCAGCCCAACCCCGAAGATCACCGGCACGACGAGCAGGAAGCTGAAGCGCGCGGCTGCGGGACGATCCAGCCCGCTCATCAAACCGCCGACGATGGTGCTGCCGCTGCGCGAAATGCCCGGAAAAAGGGCCAGCGCCTGAAAGAGACCGATCACCAACGCATCGCGCCAGGTCATCGTGGCGAACTGCTTTTTGCCGGACAGAAGCCGTTCCCCGGTGATGAGAAGCGCTGACGTGATCAGCAAGAAAAAGGCGGCCCAGGTTGGCTGACCAAACGCTTCGTCGAAGAAATCCTCGAACAGCAAGCCTATCGTCGCCGCCGGGATGCTGCCGACCACAATCAGCCAACCGAGACGCGCCTCGGTTGTGCCAAATGGCGCGCGTTGGGCCAGACCCCGGAGAACGGCCGTTGCAATCTCCCATAAATCCCGCCGAAAATAGATAACAATCGCCACCAGCGATGCCAGATGGACTATCCCGATCAACGTCAGATCGGGCGGCGTCATCTGGATCAGGCTGGGCAGTAAAACGAGATGGCCTGAACTGGAAACCGGTAAGAACTCTGTTGCCCCCTGGATAATTCCCAGGAGGATTGCTTCGATGATGCTCATAACTGACTCCTTACCGTAATCCAGTCAGGCTGCGGGCGATGACCATGCGCTGAATTTCGCTGGTCCCTTCGTAGATTTCCGTGATTTTGGCGTCGCGGAAGTAGCGTTCCAGGGGCATCTCTTTGCTGTAGCCCATGCCGCCGTGAATCTGGATCGCCTCGGTGGTGACGTACATGGCGGTTTCACTGGCGAACAGTTTGGCCATGCTGGCTTCCATGGAGTAACGGCCGTTTCCCCCCAACGCCGCCTTCTTCGCCAGACACGCCTGGTAAATCAGCAGCCGACTGGCGTCCACCCGGCACTTCATATCCGCCAACTTCTGCTGAATCATCTGAAACTGGCCGATCTTCTGGCCGAATGCCTCCCGCTCCCGCGCATAGGCGATGCTCGCCTCCAACGCCGCTTCAGCAATGCCCAACGCCTGCGAAGCAATGCCGATCCGGCCGGCGTCCAGCACCGTCATGGCGATTTTGAAGCCTTCGCCCTCTTCGCCTAAACGGTTCTCCACCGGGCATTCATAATTGTCGAAGATGATCTCGCTGGTGGCGCTGGCCCGGATGCCCAACTTCGGCTCCGTCTTGCCCCGCGAAAAGCCCGGCTGATCTGCCTCAATGATGAAGGCGGTGACGCCCTTGTGCTTTTTCTCCGGCGCGGTCATGGTGAAAAGGACGATGAAATCGGCGTAGGGGGCGGACGTGACCCAGGATTTACGTCCGTTGATCACATAATGCGTCCCGGCCTCATTCAGCACCGCCCGGCTGGCCATCGTGCCCGCGTCGCTGCCGCTCATCGGCTCCGTCAGGCTGTAGGCCCCAATCTTCTCGCCGGTGGCGATGGGGACCACGTACTTTTGCTTCTGCGCTTCCGTGCCAAATTTGAGCAGGCCGTGACAGTAGAGCGAATTGTTCACCGACATCACCGTGCCATGGCTGGCGTCCACCTTGCAGATTTCCGTCAGCGCCAGGGAGTAGGCCAGGGTGTCCATACCCGCGCCGCCGTATTCCTCCGGCACTTCGATGCCCATAAAGCCCAATTCGCCCATCTTCCGCACGGTGTTGATGGGGAATTCCCCGGTATGGTCGTGGTGTTCGGCGATAGGGGCGATTTCGCTGCGGGCGAAGTCGCGGGCAGCTTGCTGAATCATTTTGTGTTCTTCGGTAATAAAGTCAAACATGGGGTCTCCTTGATGGGATGGCTGGTGGCCGGTTGCCAGTGGCTGGTGGCCGGTTTTTCACGGGCTACCGGCCACCGGCCACCGGCCACTCTGTAAATAATCGAGAAATAGCGTAAATTCTTGATGCGGTAATTCTAACCCTTCGCGCCAACGGCGTTGTTCGGCCAGCCAATAACGGCCGTCTTTGCCGCTAAGTATCTGGGCCGGGATGCTCTCCGGGCGGGTAGGCGCTTGCAGACGGCCGACCAATCCTTTTTGCCCATAAACGTCGGCCGGCGTGATGGCGTGAAAGCGAAATGGCCCGGCGTAGGTTTGGGCGATTGCTTCAGCCTGTTTGGCTGGCGCATAGGCGTAGACGATAAGAATCTGATCTGCCTGCTGCACTTGGCAGGCCAGGCAGCACCAGCTCTCCGGCGCGCGCCGCTCGCGGCCGCCGCGCTTGTAGCCGCGCAGTTTGAAGAACCATCCCAGGTAGTTCACGCCTTCTCCTCTGGCGAATCGCACTGCTTCCCGTTCCGGCTGCTCGACCACCAGATCCGCTTCGTCCAGCACCAGGCGGTAGCCGCTGGGCCAGACGCGCTTCAACCACTGCTCAATGCCCCAGACGATCCCCAGGGCCAGCGGCGCAGCCAGCAGACAGGCCAACGTCAGGCTGAAGCTGGCCAGGGTCTCCGGGCCGCTTTGCAGCAGGGCGCGAATGAGCGTAAAAAGCAGGATGAAGGTGAGGCCAAGCAGCAGGACGACAGTGAGGCGCAAGCGAGCGTGTTCCTGTTCGGCATTCAGGATAAGCGGATTTGGCATGGATTGGCCCATGGGCTAATTTTACCGCAGGCCGGAGCTTTGCCCAAAGAGCGATGCGCCGCGCCGGTTGGATGGTTTGCCCAACGGCCGTTCCCCATCCTTCGTGCAGTTCTGGCAGTTGACGGGAGAACGGCCGTTCGCTATAGTGGTA
>CAYONK010000645.1:0-2955 GCA_964405285.1 uncultured Ardenticatenaceae bacterium | reverse complement strand
CCGGAATCGGCCGGCGCCTTCTTCGCAAGTGGCGCTTTTGCCAATATTGCCCAACGGGCACGACGTCGTTAAATCGAGGAGAATGCTTATGGACTTCCCAAGCGGAACGAAAAACGCGGGCCAGTCGCCAGTAGTAGGAATTCTTACTTTTATTGGTCGTGTGTTGCTGGCAATTAGTATCCCTTTAATCGCTTTTTACGTACTCTACCAGGGCTTTCTATTTCTCCGAGACAGCGCCGCACCACGAGCGCTTATTGCCCTGGTGGCCATTGTCTGGGGTGTGGGCGGCGTAGCGTTGATCTATTGGGTTTTTAATAACCTGGTAGAACAATTACCGGACGCCTGGACTGCCCGGCTGCAACCCTTCGTCTTCGTTGGCCCGGCCATTGCCATTCTGGCCTGGTATCTGATGCTCCCAACCTTCCGCACGTTTTGGATAAGCCTTTTCGACCGCACCGGCCCACCAGCGGGCATGAACCCGATTGAACAACTGACGAGCGGCGCCTTTGCCGGCCTCAGCAACTATGCGGCCGTCTTCACTGAACGATTAATGCTTGAAGCGTTCCGCAACAACCTCATGTGGATCATCTTCGGCAGCACTGCTTCAGTTCTTTTTGGTCTGCTCATCGCTGTCCTGGCCGACCGTAGCCGTTATGAGAAGTTAGCCAAATCGCTCATCTTTCTCCCCATGGCCATCTCCTTTGTTGGGGCCAGCATCATCTGGAATTTTATCTACGAATATCGCCCCATTGGCCAACCCCAAATTGGCTTATTAAACTCAATCGTAGTTTCCCTCGGCGGCATCCCTAGAGCCTGGGCGCAGTGGGTAGACATTAGCCCCTGGAACAATATGTTCCTCATCGTCATCGTCGTCTGGTTGCAGGCAGGCTATGCGATGGTGTTATTCTCCGCGGCGTTAAAGGGCATTCCTGAGGAATTGATGGAAGCCAGCCGGGTTGACGGGGCCAACGAATTCCAAATCTTCTTTAAGATTATGGTGCCTTATATACGCGGCACGATTATCACTGTCTGGACAACCGTCATTATCTTCACCCTGAAGATATTCGATGTGGTCTGGGTGATGACTGGAGGGCAATTTGGCACACATGTCATTGCCACCCAGTTCTACAGGCAGTCCTTTACAAATCGAAATACCGGCTTCGGCTCAGCCATCGCGATTGTGCTGCTCATCGCTGTTATCCCCGTGATGATCTATAACCTAAAGCAGTTCAGGGAACAGGAGGCCTTTTAAGATGCGTAGCGCAAAAAGACAGCGACAATTAGGCAGCCTCTTTGTGAATGGCACCCTCTTTCTACTGGTTATCATCTGGACTATTCCAACGATGGGGATTTTTGTCTCCTCTTTCCGCAACCGAGACGCCATTTCTAGTACGCCCTGGTGGAATATTCTGCCCCATAGAACCTGGGAGACAACAGCCACGTTTTCCCCCAGCGAACTAAATTTAGACCCGACAGGGGTGATGGAAATAGAAGGCGTGAGAGGCACGTTTGAAGAACTGCGAGAGGGTGTGCAGAATGGGGATACACGGGTTATCTGGATTGGTAATCGCCGTTTAGGCCGGATTGAAGTCCAACAAATGGGTTGGTCGGTTGATTGGAACTTCTCTCTAGACAACTACAGGCAGGTTTTGGGCGGACAGAGCTTTGAGTTCATCAGGCCAGATGGCACTGTGTCTGTTGTCCCTGGCGACAATATGACGCGGGCGTTCTTGAACAGTCTGGCAGTTGCAGTGCCTTCAACCGTCATTCCGATTCTGATAGCCGCTTTCGCGGCTTATGGCTTTGCCTGGATGAACTTCCCCGGACGCCGCTTGATGTTTATCTCTGTTGTGGCTTTGTTGGTGGTCCCTCTCCAGATTGCCCTGTTGCCGATTCTTCGTGATTACACAAAGTTGGGGCTAAATGGGACATTCCTCGGAATCTGGTTGGCGCACACCGGCTTCGGTCTGGCGTTGGCTGTTTACTTGCTTTACAACTACATCAGCCAGTTGCCGCGTGAGATGCTTGAATCTGCGTTTATTGACGGCGCTTCGCATTTCACGGTGTTCGTTCGCCTGGTTCTGCCGCTTTCGGTTCCGGCTCTGGCTTCTTTCGCCATTTTCCAGTTTCTCTGGGTCTGGAACGATTACCTGGTAGCCTTGATTTTCCTGGGCGGTAATCCGGAGTTTGAGCTGGTAACACAGCGTATGGCGGCCATCGTTGGCTCTAGAGGCAGTGAATGGCATTTGCTAACGGCCGGGGCTTTTGTCTCTATGGTTCTGCCGCTCCTAGTGTTCTTCTCGCTGCAACGCTATTTTGTTCGCGGGATGATGGCCGGTTCTATCAAAGGGTAGAAGGAGAAATCCAGCCGGGTGTGCGCCCCGCAAAGCAGAGCGGACAATGCTCTCGCCGGCTCAAATTCCGAGCCAATGTGATTACTTGTTAGCGAAGCCCTGAGAATTTGGCTGCCCAAACCTGTCAAGCTCTCAGGGTTTCTTTTTCCCTTCTCCAGCGTTGGTGATTTGCCCGACACTCTTTCTTGGGAGATCTAAATTATGTCTACACCTAAACCGGCTGATTGGTATCAGGATGCCGTATTTTACCAACTCTACATCCGCGCCTACAAAGACAGCAGCGGCGACGGTAACGGCGACTTTCGCGGCGCGATTGAAAAGCTAGACCACATCAAATCCCTCGGCGCAGATTGCATCTGGGTGATGCCCCATTACCCCTCCCCCCTGCTGGATGATGGCTACGACGTCGCCGATTACACCGGCGTCCACCCCGATTATGGCACGCTAGAAGATTTCCAAGCCTTCCTGGACGCCGCCCACGACCGCGGTCTCAAAGTCGTCACCGACATGGTGATGAACCACACCAGCGACCAGCACCCCTGGTTCCAGGCGGCGCGGCAAGACAAAAATTCCCCCTACCGCGACTACTACGTCTGGAGCG
>CAYONK010000644.1:0-2955 GCA_964405285.1 uncultured Ardenticatenaceae bacterium | reverse complement strand
GCGGGCTTCGGGGAACCGGTAATAGTAGATGTGCTGCATGGCTTGCGCCCACAAGGTAGCAGGCGCATTGGGGTTGGCAGCGATGGCCTGGGCAACGGCCGTTTCCGCCAATGCCTCATCGTTCAGCCGTTGTGCCACGTCTACCAGCATCGCCGCCGCTTCCACATCTTGTGGGTCCAGTTCCAGCGCCCGCTGCAAATCGTCCAGAGCCAGGCAGACGTGCCCCTGCCAGGCGCGGACAGTGCCCCGCACCCGGTAAGCCAGGGCGTTTTCTTCGTCCAACGCCAGGGCCGCCTCGGCCGCAGCCAGCGCGGCGGCCTCGTCGAACTGGCGATACGCCTGCCAGGCCAGGATGGATTGGTACAGCGCCGACTCTGTTCCGGCGGCCAATTCTGCTTCGGCAACGGCCGTTTCCCACTCCTCTTGCGCCAGGTAAACGGCCGCGCGGGTTTCATGCAGTCCGGCCACTGTCGCCTCGTCCAGTTCCTCCGCCAGGGTCAGGGCTGCTTCGCTGGCCGCTAAAGCCGCCGCCAGATCGCCCCGGTTGTGGAAAACGGCCGTTTGCCCGGCATATAAGCGCGCCCGCAGCCCATCAGGCAAGGGCGTGTCCGTCGCCAGAACGGCTTGCGCCAGGGCCGCAGCCGCTTCATCGCCGTTGGCAGCCAGGTCGTGGGCGGCCTCAATCGCTTGCAACTGCCCCACCTGTTCTGCCGACAGATAAGCGGCCAACGCCAGGCCCGCCGCCGCTTCTCGCTCCGCGGCCGCCAGATCGCCCTCGGCGACGAAGGTAACAGCGCGATTCGCGGCCAACAGCGCCCGCAAAGAGTCGGGTAGGGGTACGTCGGCCGCCAAAGCCGATTCGCTGTCGGCCAAAGCCTGGCTCAAGTCGCCTTGCCGGAAGTGAATGTCGGAGCGGTAAGCGCGCAGATCAATCAGGCCATCATCAGCCGCCAGCGCAGCGTCCAGATCGGCCAGAGCGACGCCCAGGCTGTTTTGCTGGTAGCGGGCCAGGCCGCGCAGCCCCTGGGCCAGGGCTGGCTGCCGCTGCAAAAAGGCCGGTTGCACGTTCAACGCCTGGTCGAAGGAGGAAACGGCCGTTGCCCAAACCCCCTGCGCAATCGCCGCCTGTCCGCTATCCAGATGTTTATCGAAGGTGTTACCGACCCACCCCGCGCCACCGATACCGGCCAACAGCAGCGCCAACGCCACTGCCACGCCGATCCAGACTCCTTTGCGAGAACCCCGCTCCGGCGGGGAGTTCGTTTCGTTGCTTATTTCCTGCATCGTCTATCACCCTCCTAATCTGTTGGCTCCAACGAGAGCAGCGGGATGATCGGCGCCCCCATCGGCACAGAGACATACCCCTTCACCTTCGGTTTCACCAACTCATCGCTCACCCCATGCACCAAAGGAATCGCGACCACATCGGCCAACAGCAGCGCTTCCGCTTCCTGGTATAAAGCCAGCCGCTCCGCCGGGTCCAGCGTGGTGCGCGCTTGCTGCAAAATGGCATCAATCGCCGGGTTAGAGTAACCGCTCACGTTAAAATCTCCGCCGGTGTAATACAACACGTCCAGAAAATTCTCCGGATCGGGGTAGTCGGCGCACCAGCCATAGGAGACCATGTGCCCTTCCTCATTGCGCATCGCCTCGGTGAAATTGATCGGGTCCACAAAGCGAACCGTCACTTCGGCCCCCAGTATCTCGCGCCACATGTCCACCAACGCATTCAAATCATCGCGCTCGCTGTCGCCAAAGCCGGCGGCCAGGATGGTGATGGGCGGCAGCCCATCGGCATAGGCGGATTGGGCCAGCGCCGCCTGGGCCGCTGCCGCGTCGAACCCGGCCATGCTTTGCGCTAATTCCAATGAATGGCCCGGCATGGCCGGGGGGAGAATCGTCGTCGCCACCAGGTTCATCCCTTCGCTCAACAGGTCGTTTAGACCTGATTTGTCTACCGCCAGGGCGAATGCCTGGCGCACGGCCAGATCATCGAAGGGGGGCAGGCTGTTGTTCATTTGCACCAGGCTGGTACACATAGCGGTGGTTGAAATCCACTGATCATGCAGGCTGTCAGAGGGGCGACGAACCCGCTGCGCCTCCACAGACCCCAATCCGATAATGTCTACCTCGCCCGATTCATACAGGCTGATGGCCGAGCCAACCCGCCCTGTCAGGTACACCACGTGGGGGATGGCTGGCGGGCTGTGATACGCTTCATTGCGGCTAAACAAGATAGCTTCTTGTTCGCGGAATTCGCGCAGCACGTAGGGGCCGCTGGCGTGGGCGTCGAAGACCCAGTCTTCGTCGTTCGGGCGCACGCTTTCCTGGTCTACCACATAGGAAGTGGGATAGGTTAATTTAGCCAGGAAGTATGGTTTTGGCCCGTCGAGGGTGATTTGGATGGTGCGGTCGTCAATGATTTCCAGCCCGGCAATTATCTCCGCCTCGCCGGATAGTTTCTCCGGCGCGCCGAGGATGTCGCCCAGGTAGGTGGCCGCCGTGGAGGAGCCGGTGTCGGGGTTGGTTGCCCGTTCCAGGCTGTAGACGACATCTGCGCTGGTTAACGGCCGTCCTGAGGAAAACTTCAATCCGTCCCGCAGGGTGAACGTGTAGACTGTGCCATCCTGGCTCACGTCCCAGGTTTCCGCCAGATCGGGGATTACCTGCATCTCCGGCGACAGACGGACCAACCCGCTATAGAGCAGCCCGACGTACCCGGCGGCGGAGCCAGTGGTGCGGGCCGGATCGAGCGAACGGGGCAAGGGATCGCCACCAAGCAGCACCAGGGTTTCATCCCGATTCAGGCCAAACAGGCTGATCGGCACGAAGGCGATCTGCTTGACCATGGTTTGCAGGGTATGCTGCCGCGCTGCCAGGTTGGCAGGCGTGGCCACGGCGATGACGCTAAAAGCGCGGGGCGCTTTTTCAATATACGCCAGCCAGAAACCGATA
>CAYONK010000643.1:0-2959 GCA_964405285.1 uncultured Ardenticatenaceae bacterium | reverse complement strand
CGATTGACGATTGACGATTGACGATTGACGATTGACGATTGACGATTGGGCGTCACGTCCTCAATCGTCAATCCAAAATCGTAAATCGTAAATCCCAAATCCCCTAATGCCAGACGTTTTCGTAGGCGTGGCCCCCTTTGAGCAGGCTGCCGGAGGCGAAGCGCTCTAGCGAGAAGGGGGCGATGTCCACCGTCTTGGCCGCGCCTTCGACGATCAGTTCCGCCAGACACGCGCCCACCGCCGGACCAATCTTAAAGCCCGTGCCGCTAAATCCGCATGAGAGATAGAAGCCTTCCGGCCCGGCCGCGCCGAGGATGGCCCGCTGGTCTGGCGTGATGCCATCAAAGCCGCTGTGGGCGCTGTGTAGCGACCCTTGCTCCATTTGCGGAATGCGGCGGCAGATGCGCTCCACCGCCCGGTCTACGAAGTCGGGGGCGGCGTGGTCGGCGTCGCCATCGGGGGAGAGGCCGATGGGGTTGTTGTCTTCCAGGCCGACGAGGGTGAGGCCTCCGGTCTCCGGGCGGAAGTACATGGAGTTGGCCATGTCTATCACGGTGGGGTGGCTGGGGCCGAGGGCGGCCGGGCGGCGAATGAAGAGGGTGTCGTGCCGCCAGGTGTCAATCGGCAAATCCAGCCCGGCCAACGCGCCCACCTGCTTCGCCCAGGGTCCGGCGGCGTTGACGACGATGGGGGCGTGGAAGTCGCCCTTGCTGCTGCCGACGCCGCTGACGCGACCGCCGGTGGTGTAAACGGCCGTTACCGCACACTCCTGCACCAACCGCGCCCCATTCTGCCGGGCCGCCGCCAAAAAGCCATTCACCGTCGCCGACGGGTCGGCGTAGCCCGATTCCGGCTCGTAGGCGGCCACGTCAAAATCATCCACTACGAAGCCGGGGGCTAATCGGGCCACATCTTCCGGCGTCACCAGCAGGGCGGGGATGCCGATTTGCTGGTGCATAACCACATTCGCCCGAAGCTGTTCGCTGTAGGCCGGGGCGACGATTTGCACGAAGCCGGTGCGGGTGAAGCCGCAATCGCCGCCCACCCTCTCCGCCCAGTCTCGAAAATAGGCGAAGGAAGCCCAGGCCAGCCGCGACTCCGGCTCCAGGTCATAGTGCATCCGCACCAGCCCACTGGAGCGGCCAGTCGCCCCGGACGCGGTGAAAAATCGCTCCAAAATCAACGGCCGCAACCCCAGCCGCGTCAGATGAAACGCCAGACTCGCCCCATGAATCCCACCGCCAATGATGATTGCGTCCGCATGTTGGTCCATCGTGCTACCCTCCTAAATTGACAATTGCCAATTGTCAATTGACAATTTTTAACGCCGCCCGCACCGGGCTGCCATCACCGCCGCCGATTTTTAGCGGCAGGGCGGAAAGTTCGTACAGGCCATCGGGGGCGTGGGTCAGGTCCAGCCCTTCGAGGATGGCGATCTGGTTGCGCAGCATGGCGTGGTGGCCGGGCAAATCCTGGCTGTCTACGGCGTCCATCGAGGGGGCGTCCGTGCCATAGAGGATGATGCCCTGGCCGCCGAGAAAGTCGGCCAGTTCCGGGCTGGGGTGGGGGATGGCGTCGGGGAATTGCTCATGGGGGAGTTGGCCGATGGGGGTGCGGACGAGCAGGCGCGGGGCGCGGCCGAGATCGTAGGCGGCGAAATCGGCCGGGAAGAGCGGCCCGGCCTCTTTGTGAACGGTGACGACTTGGGCTAAGCCCCAAAACGGCCGTAAATCCACCTGTTCCAACGTCACGCCCGCATCGTCAAAATGATAGGGGGCGTCGGCGTGGCTGCCGGTGTGGGCGTTGAGGGCCAGATTGGTCAGGTTGACGCTGGCCCCATCCCGCTTGCGCAGGACGGTTTGGATGGCGAAGGGGTCACTGCCCGGCCAGACGGCCAGGCTGGGGGATAAGGTGCGGGTGATGTCTATGATTGTCATGGGATGGCAGTATAGTCGGGGGAGAAACGGCCGTCAATGAATCGGTTTGGGAGCTGCCAGCAGATAGAGCAAACGGCCGTTCCACTCCACCACCTTCTCCCCCAACTCCCGCCGGTACAGGGCGGCCACCCTCTCCACCTCCTCCCCAGTCAACCCGCCAGCCGCCAACCGCTCCCCATAACTCGGCCGGCCGCCCCCCGCGCCAAACCATCGCTCCAACTGCTCCGCCGTAATCCGCCGCTGCTCCGTCTGCCGTTCCACCGTCAGCCGCGCCGCCAAACCCGCCTCGGTAACGGCCGTTTCCACCCCCCACTCATCCCAATTCACCAACGGATCGGCCGGGTCATGGTAGATCGCCTCTTCCGCCGCCACCACCTTCGCCCGCAACGCCTCCTGCCCCGTCCAATCCACCAAGTCATAGAGCCGCTGCGTATGGCGCGGAATCGTCTGCACCAGGCAGATCAGGCCATCCTCGGCCAACCAGGGGGCAAGATTTTGGATTTTGGATTTTGGATTTTGGATTTCGGACGACGTGAAGAGGTTACGGGACAGGATGCGGTCAAAACGTATGTCGGTTTCGCCGCGCAGTTCCAGCAGGTAGCTGAGTTCTTCAAGGGAGCCAATGAGGACAAACGGCCGTTCCACCTCCGCCAACCGCTCCCCCATCTGCCGCAACGCCTGGCCCGCCTGCTGGTCCGCCGTCAGCGCCCAGACGCCCCCCTCCGGGGCGCGGCGCACCGCCTCCCACGTCAGTAGCCCGCTGCCCGCATTCACATCCAGCACCCGATGATGCCGCTGCACCCCCGCCAGTTCAAACAACCGCTCCCGCTGCGCCGCCAGATTCCCCCCCGCCTGCGAAATCGTCCGCTGCAACCACGCCTCCCGCGCCTTATTCACCGGCCCCGTCGTATAAATCTCGCCACCGGCCACCGGCCACTCGCCACCCGCCTCCACCATCGCCGCCAACTGCGCCTCCCGCTTCCGCGCCACCTCCTGCCGAATGCGCCGCTCATACCCCTGAT
>CAYONK010000642.1:0-2965 GCA_964405285.1 uncultured Ardenticatenaceae bacterium | reverse complement strand
TGACAGGTCTACAGAAAAATTTGTAAAGGACATTTTGCTCAGGTTGAACCATGCCGAGATTGGAGATTGTTGTGCTACGCAATCTCCAATCTCCCAATCTCCAATCTCTATCTTACGTCAACAACCCATACCGCTCCGCCGCCTCATTGAGGATGCGGTTGACCAACTCTTCATAGGTCCAGCCATACGCTTTGGCTTCGATGCACAGGTCGGAGTATTTTGGATTCAGGCCAGGCAGGGGGTTGATTTCCAGGATGTAGGGCTTGTTGTCGTCGTGGGAATCCAGACGGAAATCTACGCGGGCCACGTCCAGGCAGCCGGTGACGCGGAAGGTGGCGGCCGTCAGCCAGTTCAATTCTTCCAGTAAATCGCCATCAACGGGAGCGGGGCAGAGGTAATGGAAGCTGTGGACCAGTTCTGTTTTGATCCGGCTGGTGTAGATGCCACCCTCTTCTTCCGAATAGCGCGTCAGGTCCACTTCCAGGGGCGGAAGGAAGTGTAGACCGCGCGAGACGCGCGGCGCCTCTTCATCTTCCGGCACGCGCCAGGCTACCGGCGTTGTCAGATTGCCTACCACGCCGACGGTTAGCTCTCGCCCTTCGATGAAGCGTTCGGCCAGCACCGGTTGGTCGTAGCGGTCGAACAGGCGGCGCAGTTGGGTGCGTAACTGAGCTTCATCCTGCACGATGGATTCGGCGCTGACGCCCATGCCGGTCCCTTCGCGGCTTGGTTTGACAAACAGGGGAAAGGTGAGGTCGTCATTGAGCGGTTCGTGGACTCGTTCAAAGGTTTGGAACTGCGGGGTGGGCAGGCCATGGTAGGTGAGGACGCGCTTGGTCATCGGCTTGTCCAGTGTCAGGGCCAGGGTGAGGACCTGGGAGCCGGTGTAGGGCAGGCGCAGCATCTCCAGCATGGCCGGGACTTGCGCTTCCCGCGAATCGCCAAAGTGCCCTTCGCAGATGTTGAAGCAGATGTCTGGCTTGAGTTTGCGCAGGTTGTCGAAAACGGTTTTGTCCCCTTCCAAAAAGGTGACTTGATGGCCGCCAGATTCAAGGGCGGCGGTGATGTTGGCGATGGTTTCTTCCGAATCGAGATCGTCCCACATGTCGGGCGACATGCCGGGCAGAACGGGAGCATTTTTCATTAAATTGGCCAACAAAGCAACGCGCATTTTTTAATTTTTCTCTCCTTGAAATACGAAACCCATCTCCAGTCTTTTGCGGTGGGGATGGGTTGACGAATAAGGTTTTTGGATTTAGCGGGAAGTATAATCTGTGTGGGTGAAATGTCGAGAAATTGGGGGAGGGAATGGGGGAAACGGCCGTTTTCCCACCCTATGAATCCCCTAAACTTACCTTGACCAAACTCCGCCTGTCAAACTACAATCCCCATTAAACGGTAAAGTCCCTGATTGCCGAAGGGGCTGGATGGTCCAGAAAAGGATGTTATACCATGCGCATTGTTCAAATGGTCTATTGGCAGGAAGATGATATGTGGCTGGGTTATCTTCAAGACTACCCTGATTATTGGAGCCAGGGCGAAACGCTTGAGGAACTTAAAGAACATTTGAGGGATCTGTATCATGAAATAACAGAAGGTCACATCCCCGGTATTCGCAAAGTGGCCGAGTTGGTTGTTGCATGAAACGAGTTGACCTGATCAAAAAAGTTGAGAGCTTTGGTTGTGTTTTGATTCGGCATGGAAACAAACATGACTGGTATACGAACCCTGAGACTGGCGTTTCCCAACCAATTCCGCGTCACCGCGAGATCAAAGAACAATTAGCCAGACACATTATCAAAATGCTGCAAAACGATAATGACTGACTTGAACCATAACGAGATCATTGCCACCTGGCTCGGCCAACTAGACTATGACGCAGCCTGGGACCGGCAAAAAGCGATGGTCGCCACCCGCATAGAGACGTCAGACTTGCCGGATGAACTCCTCCTGCTAGAGCATCCGCCCACCTACACTCTGGGGCGTAGCGGCAAACTAGACCATCTGCTGCTGGACGAGGCGGCGCTGGCCGAACAGGGCTTCACCGTGCGTTGGGTGGACCGGGGTGGCGACATCACCTATCACGGGCCGGGGCAGTTGGTTGGCTATCCCATCCTCAACCTGATGCGGCTGTTCGCCCTGCAAGGCTTCGACAAGCCTGATTTTAAGCGGTATTTGCGCAATCTGGAGGAGGCGCTGATCCTGGCGCTGGCCGAATTTAGTCTGGCTGGCTGGCGCTATGAGGGATACACCGGCGTCTGGGTGGACCGGCCGGAAGGTCCGCGCAAAATCGCGGCCATCGGTGTGCGGGTCAATGCCCAGGGCATCAGCAGCCACGGCTTTGCTCTGAACGTCAACCCGGACATGGGCCACTTCGCCCACATCGTCCCGTGCGGCATTAGCGAGCATGGGGTGGTGAGCATGGCGGAGGTGTTAGAACGGCCGTTATCCCCCACCGACCTCCTTCAACCCATCGCCAGGGCGTTTGCCCAGGTGTTTGCTGCGAATTGTCAATTGTTAATGGTCAATGGTCAATTGCCAACGACCACCCGACTACCCGACTAACGACTACAAGACTAAGGACTACCTGACTATGACGACTATTGATCTAGATTCCATCGGTGTCAACGAAACGGCCGTTCTCCGGCCAAAACGTCGCCACCCGGATTGGATACGCGCCCGCATTCCCAGCGGCGAAAATTACGAACGACTCAACGAACTGATGCGCAGCAAAGAGCTGCACACCGTCTGCGAAGAAGCGCAATGCCCTAACATGGGCGAATGCTGGGGGGCCGGCACGGCCACCTTCCTGATGATGGGCGATATCTGCACCCGAAGCTGCGCCTTTTGCGATATTAAGACGGGACGGCCGTTACCCCTCGATTTTGCCGAACCGCTGCGGGTGGCAACGGCCGTTCAAGCCATGAACCTGCGCCACGTCGTCATCACCTCCGTCAACCGCGAC
>CAYONK010000641.1:0-2970 GCA_964405285.1 uncultured Ardenticatenaceae bacterium | reverse complement strand
CTTGCTCCACCTGGGAGCTTTGGCCGGGATTCAAGAGGAGTACGGGCGTGCCGTTGCGCTGACAGTGCAGGCCATCGCCCTGGACGAAGGGTTGCGCAGCGGGCCGATGACGGCCGAAAAGGCCCATTGGTGGCAAAATCGGGCGTTGGATCTCAAATACCTGGAGCGGTACGCGGAAGCGTTGGCGCTGCTGGCGGAAGCGCGGCGCTTTTTGGAGGGGCAGGGGGATCAGCTATCGCTGGCGGGAAACTTGCACACGGTGGCGGGTGTTTACCTGGCGCAGGGACGGTATGCGTTGGCCTGGCAATGGTATGAGATGGGGCGGGAAACGGCCGTTGCCGCCAACTACCCCCGCCTCATCTGGCTCAGTCTGCGCGGGCTGGCCCACATCGCCGCCGCGCAGAGCGATTGGGCGCGGTCGGTGCGGCTCTACAGCCAGGCCAATCAACTCGCCCTGACTCTTGGCTTTTCCCTCATCCCCGTCATGCACCGCCAGGAGGAGAGCCATCTGGCCCAGGCGCGGCAGGCGCTCTCCCCGGCCGCCTTCCGCGAAGCGTGGAGCCGAGGGGAAGAGGTTGCCATGCACAAAGAGCAATCTTAAACCGGGTAAAGATCGTATCTGGCCGAGATAAGGACTAGTGCCGCAACGCAAAGCGTATCACCTGCTCCCCCACAATGGCCCAAATGTCGTTGTTGTCGCTGATAGCCAGGTCCATGACGTAGGCTTCGGTGGGGATGGTGTCGAGGAAACGGCCGTTCCCGTCATACACATGAATCCCCCGCCACTCGCCCACGTATAAACGGCCGTTTCCATCCACCCCGATATTCTGCGGCGCCGACCATTCTCCCGACCCGCTGCCCCGGCTGCCGACACGATTGAGAAAACGGCCGTCTGGCGCAAACTTCAAGATCGCGTCTTGCTCAAAGGCGTAGATGTGGCCCCGCCGGTCCACCGCCAACTGCTTGGCTAACCCATCCTGGCCGTAATGGTTGGTCACCGCCCCCGGCCAGAGTTCCAGCAGCGCGCCATCCCGGTTTATCACCAGCAGAGAGTCGGTCCAGGCTTGATTGTCCCAATGGCTAAGAACCAGGTCGCCCTGCGGCGTGAAAGCCATCGCCTGAAAGCTGCCAGGCGTCCCCCCTGGCGTTTCCACCACAATCCGGTCAAGCAGCTCGCCAGTCGCCCCATCATGGACGGTTAACTCGTCGCCCAGGACATAGAGATGGCCTTGCCGGTCGGCCAGCAGAAAGCGCACAGTCTGGTCTAGCGGCCACTGGGTCTGGTACTCGCCCGCCTCATTGAAGACCTGAATGCGACGGCCGTCCATCTCCCAGACGTACACCCGCCCGGCGTTGTCTACTGCCAGACGGCGCGGGTTTTCAAACTGGCCGCGCCCGCTGCCCTTTTCGCCAAAGCGCAGCGCCGCTTCGGCAAAAGCAGGTGTGGGGGATGGCGTAGGCGGGATGGTGGGCGCAGCCACCGCCTCCATCACCTGCTGACTGACGCGCGTCGCCAGGGCGATATTCGCCGCTTCGTCCTCCGCTTCCCGGAATTCGGCCAGCCCCAGGCGTTCTTGTACGGCGGGGATGTTGGCCGCAACCAGCAGCAAAGGGAGACCGACGGTTGCCAATACGATCAGCCAGATCAGGCAGCCGAGAGAGGATGAGGTGGTGGCGGAACGGCCGTTTAACACCGTCACCGTCGTATTCAGGCTGCTCAACGTCACTGGCTGATCGGTCGCCCTCGGCCTTCCCCGCAAATGTTCCGGCACGGCCACCGACGAGCCGCAGTAGGCGCAGCGAATCACCGCCCGGCTCTCTTCTTCGATTTCCAGACTGCCCTGGCAAGAGGGGCATTTCAGCAATTCAGGCATGGAATCTCCGTTTGGTAGAGACGTTGCATTGCAACGTCTCTACCGTATGACGATTGGTAGATACAAAAGTTGGTCAAAAATCGTCAGCGTGACCGGATGAGAGACGCCACCGCCCGGCCCCGGATTGCTCACCGTGACCGCTCCATAGCCACCAAAAGCGACGTCGGCCGCGCCTAAGGTCACGCGCAGTTCGGTCGGACTGACGTAGGTCGTCGCCCGGTTCGCTCCATTCCAACGCGCCTGGGATTCGGGCAGGAAACTTTGCCCCTGGATTGTCACCTGAAGTGGCTGGCTCTGCGCTCCGCGAGCAACGGCCGTTGCCGGACTTAAACTAACAATCGTCGGCGCGGGATTTTGCCCCGGCGCGGCCACCTGGAAAGTGACGACATTAGACGCGCCACCGCCCGGCCCCGGATTGACCACCGTCACAACCGCCGGGCCAGGATTCAGCAGGTCGGTGGCCGTGATCGCCGCCCGCACCTCGCCGCTGTTGACAAAGGTCGTCGCCCGGTTTGCGCCGTTCCACTGCACCTGCGCCCCATTGACCAGGTTGACCCCCTTGACGACCAGGGTGAAAGCCGCCCCGCCCGCCACCGCGCTCTGCGGATTCAGGTACTCAATAGACGGAATTGGATTCTGCCCCGGCGCGGTGACGACAAATGTCAACGTATTCACCGAATTGCCGCCGCCCGGCTCAGGATTGACTGCCCGCACCGTGAGATTTCCGGCGCTGGCCAGGTCGGCGGCCGTCAGCGTGACGCGCAGTTCATTGGCCGTCGCGTACTGGGTGGGCCGGGCGACGTTGTTGATCTGAATCAGCGCGCCAGGGGTGAAAGCGCTGCCCCGCACGCTCAGGGAAAGGTTCTGGCCGCCGGCCGCCGCCGAGGCGCGCAGCAGGCTTTCCAGCGCCGGGCGCGGGTTGGCCGAGGGTAAGGTAACGAGGGCGTTGTTGCTGAGGGCGGTGATATGTAGGCTACGGCCGTCTGGGCTGAGGGCCAGCCGCTGCGCCCCATTGATCGCGGGCAGCCCCGCCTGATTGGATATGACAATCTGCCGCTGGGTCAAAGCGCCGCTCTGCGGATTTCGGGCAAAGGCG
>CAYONK010000640.1:2007-2974 GCA_964405285.1 uncultured Ardenticatenaceae bacterium | reverse complement strand
AAGCGAAGAATCCCAACGCCTCTGGGATGCTTCACTTCGTTCAGCATGACACGCTAAAAACCTGCGAGATGCGAAAGATCTCATAAAAATTTTTAACGCAAAGACGCAAAGAAGCAAAGGCGCGAAGGCTTTTTGAGAAAACTTTGCCCCTTTTGCCCCTTTGCGTTCTTTGCGTTGAAATCAATCCTACTCGCCGATGCCGTGTTCGCGCAGTTTCTCGACCACTTTGTAGGGCAGCAGCGGTATTTCGTCGAACCAGACGCCAGTCGCGTCATGGAGGGCGGCGACGACGGCCGGGGCCAGCGGCAGGAAGGGCATTTCCGCCATGCCCCGCGCCCCCCAGGGGCCGATTGGGTCCGGCACTTCCATGATGATGGATTCGACTTTGGTCGGCACGTCTTTGATGCCGGGGATGAGGTATTGGCTGAAATAAGGATTGACGATCCGGCCGTCCTTTAGCTGCAAGTTTTCCATCAGGGCGTAGCCGTGCGCCTGGATCACTGCGCCTTCGATCTGCCCTTCTACCAACCGGGGATTGATCGCTTTGCCCACGTCGTTGGCGCAGACTACCCGGTCCAGGAAGATGTGGCCGGTCTCCACGTCCACCGTCAACTCCACCGCTTCGGCCACGTAGCCGTAGGAGAAGTTGGGCATACAGATGCCGGTTTCCGGGGCGTAGGGTTCTGTCTTAGGTGGGCGATAGGTTTCGTGGGCGACGGCCGGCCGTTCCTCATTCTGCCACTTCTCCAACGCTGCCTCAGCCGCCTGGCGGATGGAATTGCCCGCCATGAAGGTCATGCGCGACGCGGAAACAGAGCCAGAATTGCCGCTGCTGGCCGTATCGGACATGATCAATTCCACCTGGGAGACATCCACGCCAACGGCGGCGGCGGCCATCTGCTTGAGGGCGGTGTGCGTGCCCTGCCCCACTTCGGCGGCGGCGTGGCGCAGCACCACCCGCTCAATT
>CAYONK010000640.1:0-1997 GCA_964405285.1 uncultured Ardenticatenaceae bacterium | reverse complement strand
ATTTCCGCCCCGCCATGCAGTTCAATAATCGCCTCGCACTGCTCCGGCGCGCCAAAAGAAAAGCCGACATTCTTAAACGAACAGGCAAACCCGCGCCCTTTCTTTAGCGCCTGGGGATTGGGAGGTAAGGACTGGATGCTGGCAAACTGCTTTCCGTTAACCGTTAACTGTTCACTGTTCACCGTTGACTGTTCACTCCCCCACCCCGCTTCTTCGGCGCAACGGGCGATGACCTCTTTCATGCTCACGCCTTTGGGCATATAGGTTTGCACCGTCAGCAGCTTTTCCTCGGTGAGGGCGTTCTTCAGGCGGATGGCGACGGGGTCGAGGCCGAGCAGTTCGGCCAATTTGTTCATCTGGTTTTCGGCGACGAAGGCGCCCTGCGGGCCGCCGAAACCGCGAAACGCGCCGCCGGGCACGTTGTTGGTGGTGATGGCGTAGCTGTCCAGATGGGCGTGAGGGATTTCGTAGGGGCCGGTAACCATCAGGTGGAAGTTGCCCAGGACTTTGGGGCTGGTGTAGGCGTAGGCGCCGCTGTTCATGAAGACTTCGGCGGAAACGGCCGTTATCATCCCCTCTTTCGTCGCCCCCCACTTCGTCCGCACGATGGCCTCGTGCCGCTTGTGGTGGCCGATAATGCTCTCTTCTCGCGTCCAGACAATTCGCACCGGCCGCTGAATTCCCCGCTCGTGCAAGCGCATCGCCGCCAGCCCCAGGACAATTTGCAGCGACATATCCTCCCGGCCGCCAAACGCCCCGCCAATCGCCGGGTAAATAATCCGCACCTTGTCTTCCGGCAGCCCCAAAGCGTGGGCCACCTGCTGCCGATCCTTGTGGGTCCACTGCCCGCCGATCTGCACCGTCACCCGGCCATCTTCGTCCACGTAGCCCACGCCCGCTTCCGGTTGCAGATAGGCGTGTTCCTGGTAGGGCAAGCGGTATTCGCTCTCCACCACCACATCGGCGGCGGCCCAACCGGCTGCCATCTCCCCTTTGCGAATCTTATATTTGTGCAGGACGTTGCTGCCGTGCCAGGGATGCAGCACCACTTCATCCTTCATCGCCTCAAACATATCGGTGATGATGGGCAGCGGTTCCCACTCGGCGCGGATGAGGGCGCGCGCCTTCGCCGCCGCCTCTTCCGTCTCCGCCACCACCAGGGCGACATGGTCCCCTTCCCACAAACTAACGTCGCTGCCCATTTTGGCGCTGGGACCGATGAAGACGGGTTGATCGGGCAGGCCCAGGCCATATTCGTTTACCGGCACATCGGCGACGGTAAAGATGGCGACGACACCGGGCACAGCTTCGGCCGCCGACAGGTCTAACGATTTGAGCCGGGCGTGTGGCTGGCCGCTGAACAGCACCTTGCCATAGAGCAAATTCTCCGGAGCCAGGTCGCCCGAATAGGGGGTCTCCCCGGTTACTTTGCCCACCGCGTCCACGCGGGGAAAAGAGTGTGAAAGCTGAGTGTGCATCTTAGCCTCTCCTGCCTCCTTCATTATCATAGGGGTCTTTAGAGCGGGAGTAGAGCGTGGGGTCGCCGGTGCGGCGGCGGCCTTCGGGGCTGGCGATCATGTAACCAAAAGCGAGGAAGAACTGCATGATGCCGACGAGGACCAATATAATGGCTACCAGGAAGACTTCTTCTGGAACCTGACGTGGCACGCCCATGTCGTAAAACATGGACAAATTGAGGTAATCTTGAGCGATCAGGTAGTTGACCAGGAAGTAACTGGCAGCCAGGGAGATGAGCAACCAGATAAAGCCGACGATGGTGCGGCCGGTCATTCCCTGGCGTTGGGCGACCTCTTCTTCGCGTTTTTTATCCAGTCTCATGAGGATGCCTCCATAACGGCCGTTTTCTCCACAGCCTCAATAATCTTGTAATAACCAGTACAACGACACAAATTCCCGGCAAACGCCTGCTGAATCTGGGCCAGGTCGGGCTGCGGCTTCTCTTCCAGCAGCATCGCCCCGGACATGAGGAAGCCGGG
>CAYONK010000639.1:0-2975 GCA_964405285.1 uncultured Ardenticatenaceae bacterium | reverse complement strand
ACCAACAGTTGCGCAGACAGGTTGCATTTATATAATGAATGTAATAAGGAGGCTTGGAATATGCCCAGACAATACGCGGTCATCATGGTTTGCCTGCTGCTACCTGCTGCATTAATCGGCGGTTATGGTGGTTATGCACTCACCAAGCTCAGTATTGGCGAACAGCTTGCCAAACATTATCTGAAACAAAACGCAAAATATATCGCATTGTTTTTCCTGGGTATGCTTTCCGTGATTGTGGCTTTGTTTTATTTTTTGCCAGGCAACTGGCTTATGATTGTCTCTTTGATTTGCGCCATCATTTTACTGGGGTTGACTTTTCACGCCATCTGGCAAAGAAGGAAGAATCTAGCAGCTGGCATATTGTTAGATTTAGGGCGAATCGAAAGTAAAGGTCTCGCTTTCTCTGGCCTGATGTTTGCCCTCGTTACCATTATTAGCGCAGTAAACTTGTGGGCTAACGGAAAAATCAGTTGGGAGAATGCCACTCAAAGTCTCTTTTTTGCCTCGACTGCCCTGTATTGGCTCGGTGCGGGGTTTAGCAAGGTGTATGTAACGCCGAATGGGTTTTCACGCTTTACTGGGTTTCTGAAGTGGGAATCACTTTCTGGCTACCAGTGGGCGGGGCAGTATATCAACACAGTCACCCTACTTGCAAATGGGAAACTTTGTGGTAGTTGGTCCATCTCGCGCAAGCAACGGGAAAGTCTGGAGGAATTGCTGCTGAGATATCTCGGCCCGCCAGGCGGGCTAGAAGCAACTGCTGAAGGTGAAGCATCCACTGAGTTGGATAGCGCAGGGCCAATGGAGGAAACGGCCGTTATCCCCCCAACCACCCATGCGCAGTGAACAAGAAATTTTCGACCTGATTCTCACTACCGCCAGAGCGGATGACCGCATCCGGGCGGTGGTTCTCAACGGTTCACGCGTGAACCCGAACGCGCCCCGCGACATCTTCCAGGATTTCGACGTGGTCTATTTCGTCACCGATGTCGCTTCCTTCACCGCCGACCACGCCTGGATTGGGCGCTTTGGCGAGTTGATGATCCGGCAAATGCCGGAGTTGATGGGGGATCCGCCGGGGGAGGGAAACGGCCGTTTCGCCTACCTCATGCAGTTCAGCGACGGCAACCGGATTGACCTGACCCTCTGGCCCATCGCTCAGCTACACGAATTAGAAGCGGACAGCCTCAGCCTGACCCTGCTGGACAAAGACGGGCTGCTGCCCACCTTCCCCCCGCCCGACGAGAGCAGCTACCTGCCCACACCGCCCACCGCCAAAGCCTTCGCCGACTGCTGCAACGAATTCTGGTGGGTCTCCCTCTACGTCGCTAAAGGGCTGTGGCGCGAGGAACTGCTCTACGCGAAATATATGCTGGACCACCCCATGCGCGAGCAACTGCTGAAGATGCTCACCTGGTACGTCGGCTGGCAGACTGACTTTCAGCGCAGCCCCGGCAAATGCGGCAAATATCTGGGACGCTACCTGGAGCCGCGCCTCTGGGCGATGCTGGAGCAAACCTATGCTGATGCTGGCTACGCAAATAATTGGGCGGCGTTGTTGCTGATGGGGGAACTGTTTCGGGAAACGGCCGTTGCCCTGGCCGCCCATTTCCACCTCCCCTACCCCCACGACGATGACGCCAGAGTTAGCGCCCATTTGCGCCGCATACAACAATTGCCAAAGGGGGCGGAGGGGTGGTAAACGGCCGTTCGCCAACCCAGCCTAACCTCAGTACAATTCATCTGCCCTGGCGTATCAGGGCAACAGGAGAAAACGATGGAAATTCTACTCTCGCTGCAAATTGAGCCATTAGATGAAGGTGGTTATTTAGCAACCAGTGACGATTTACAGGGCCTCTTGGCGCAAGGTCGCACAATCGCCGAAACCATGGAAATCGCCCAAGACGTGGCCCGCAAATTGGTTGAATCTTACCTGGAACATGGCGACCCGTTGCCGCCAAAAATTAGCGAAGCCCTCAACAGGCAACAAGTCCGGCATTCCACCGTGCAAATTCCGCTTGCCTTTTGACCAGGGCAACAATATGCCTCACTTATCCCCCCTCACATACAAAGAAGTCATCCAGCGTTTACGAAGGGCTGGGTTTGTTTTTGACAGGCAGGCAAAAGGCAGTCATGAAATCTGGTACAACCCACAAACGCACCTCCGCACGACTGTCCCAAATCATCCAGGCACATTACCCATAGGAACGCTGCGCGCAATTATTCGCCAGAGTGGACTGACTGTTGAGGAGTTCCAAAACCTTAGCAAATAGTGTTCTAGCTGTCCTCAAATCACACATTCTCCGTAACTACTAAGCTTGCCGAGAGACCCGAAGGGTTTTGTACCGGCAGCGCTTCAACTGCCAGCGAGCAAAACCCTTCGGGTCTTAGTAGTCACAGATTCTCCAGAAAATAATCCCGCATCCGCTCTGTCTGGTAAATCCGGTCAGCCAGGCTGCGCGGGGAGTGGCGCTCGTCGGGGAAGAGCAGCAGGTCATACGGCTTGCGCGCCCGGTTCAGGGCGTTGATCAGCCGGGCGGTGTGGCGGAAGTGGACGTTTTCGTCAATCAGGCCATGCACCAGCAGTAGCTTGCCCCGCAAATTGCCCACGTGGGCCATCACGCTGCCCTGGGTATAGCCGGCCGGGTTCTCTTGCGGCGTCCCCATGTACCGTTCGGTGTAATGGGTGTCGTAGCCATCGTAATGGGTGACGGGAGCGCCGGCAACGGCCGTTCCAAACACCTCCGGGGCCTGCATCAGACACATCGCCGCCATGTAGCCGCCATAACTCCAGCCGTAAATGCCCACCCGCGCCGGGTCGGTTAGCCCTTGGGCGGCCAGCCAATGGACGCCATCCACCTGATCCTGCACCTCAATCTGCCCCATACGCCATTTGATCCAGCCCTCGAAGGCTAGACCGCGCCGGGCGCTGCCCCGATTGTCCAGCATGAAGACGAGGTAGCCTTGCTGGG
>CAYONK010000638.1:0-2980 GCA_964405285.1 uncultured Ardenticatenaceae bacterium | reverse complement strand
GCTCGGTTTCGTCGAAGGGGCGGGCGGAGCGGTAGAGTTTGGGGTCGGTTTTTTTGCTGGCGAGGGTGAGGGCATGGGAAACGGCCGTCCAATTCACGCGATTTTTGGTCAGGACGTTCAGGGCTTCGTCGAGCCGTTCGCGGCGCAGTGCGTAGCGCCGGGCCGTCGTCAGGGCCATCTGCTCTAGTTCACCGGTTAGTTTCTCGAATTCCAGGGTCATGGTTTTTTGCACCACGGAGGCACGGAGGACACGGAGTTTTTCTCTGCGCTTTCTGCGTCTCGGTGGTTTAGTTCTTCTGCGCCAATAAGTTGCGCCAGGCGGCTTCGATGGCCGCTTCGCTCAGGTCGCTGTGCAGCAGCCAGCCCAGGACGCTGCCACAATCATAGCAGAATTGGTAGCTGTTGGTGAGGGCAACGGCCGTTACCGCCTCCCACTCCCGCACCACCTGCCCAATCGGAGCGCAGACCAAAATCACGTCATGGACCAGCGCCTTTTGCCCGACGATGTGGCGCGAGGCCAGGTTTTCGGCGTGGACGACGTAGCGGTTGACCAGGCCGAACCCGGCCCGCTTCAACGCCAGGGTGATGGCCGCCCAGCCCTTCGGGTTCCAGTGGTGGAAGGTGAAGATGAAACGGCCGTTTTCCTTTAACACCCGCCCGCATTCGGCAAAAATCTGGCTGAGAACGGCCGTGTACCCCGCGCCGTCCCCATCCGTCGCCGGTTCAACGGCCGCGCCATCCAGACCATAGCCCCAATCCGCCGCCTCCGGCAGCAGTTGGCGCAGCCAGACGCGGAAATAGGCGGCCAGGTCGCTGTACTGCACGCTGTCGAAATAAGGCGGGTCGGTGACGATGAAATCCACGCTGCCATCGGGCAAATCGAGCGCGATTGACGACCCCTGCCGCAGCCAGAAGCGGCGCGTCCCGCTCTGCAATTCGGCCAGGCTGCCTACCTCCTGACCCGCGTCTACCTCGCCTGTGATCACTACTTTTTCTGGCTGGCCGGAATTGGCCGGTTTGCGCTCGAAGGGAGCCTTCGCCCAGACACGCCCGCGCACGACGCGGCTCTCGAACAGGTTTTGTAGGTTGCCCGAAGCGCGCCGTCCGTACAGCGGGTTGTTTTCCAGCGCGGTATAAGGGAAGGAGTAGGCGTGGTAGGTGAAGGCATGGCGAATCGAACCGGGCCGCGCCGTCTTCTGCCCGTACCCCTTATAGCCGCAGAGCAAACTGTTAAACTCCAACGATGTCGAAACGAGCAGCGCCAGGTTAAGCCGCTCCAATTCCGCATTCCGCATTCCCCATTCCGCACTCCGGGTAACGGCCGTTGCCAGATACAACAACTGACGGCTGCTAAACAGGTCCAGATAACTATTGATCCCATGATCGAGCAGGCTTTGTGACTTCGCCCCCGGATCCACCACAAAATCGGCCGGATTCAGGGGAAGTTGCGGGCGGAGGGCGTCCGCCTGAGCCAACAGGTTCAGATCGGCCGGGCGGGGCGGGGCGAAGAAGAGGCCATGCTCCGGGCAGCGGCCGGCCAGGGCCAGCGGCGCGTAACGCTGATAGTAGGGCACGTCAGATAACTCGGCGAAGGGTTCGTGGCACGTCGGGCAGACCTGCTCTTTGCGTTCGCGCAGCGGGCGAGGGTCGCCTGTCCCGGCCAGCAGCCGTCCGTCGTCGTAGCAGATGTCGTGGGTGAGGGGGTGGAGGGAAACGGCCGTTCCCGCCGGTAAATGGCGCAGCGTCAACGAATCCACCAGGAGCGATTCGCCACAGCCGCAGCGCCGTCGCTGCCCATACAGCGTAAACCACAGCCCCACCTCGTCCGCGCAATGCGGGCAGGTTGTTCGGTAAAAATGCGCCAGCCGCGCCCGCAGCGAACGATAAAATTGGTCAAACGCCCCCGCCAGATCCGCCAGCCGCCCCTCGCGCAGCGTCGCCCGCACCTGCAACACCGGGATCGGGTCAATATCCGCCCCAATCACATTCGCCCCCAGGCGGATCGCCTCATGCAGCGTCGTCCCGCCGCCTATCATCGGGTCCAGAATGAGTTTGCCCGCCAACCCGCCCGGCGCATAATAATCTCGCGCCGCCTCGTCGGCCACCAAGCCCTTCAAAATCAGGCGAAAGGTGCTGCCGCAGCGCCGCGCCCACCACTTATGCAAATAGGTATTGGGCCGGTACAAATGTTTGTTATACGACTCCAATCGGGCCAGAGCGTCCGCAAATTATTCGTCAAAGTGGGTGACGAGGGCGATCATTTAGTCTGATGGTCAAGTAGTCGAGTAGTCGAGTAGTCGAGTAGTCGAGTAGTCGAGTAGTCTGGTAGTCGAGTAGTCGGCCAGTCAAGGACTACAAGACTACCAGACTACCAGACTATCCGACCACCCGACTATTTATAAAACTCCGGTGCGATAAATGGGGCCAGGGCGTAGGCCACGCCCTGGGCGAAGGCTTGCTGGCGTTGGATCAGGCCGCCCGTCAATACGCCGACGGCCCCTCCTTTCTGTTTGATGTCAGCCTCGCCCATCAGCTCGTCCATCACCGGGCCGAGTTCTTCCCCGGCCAGCACCCGTCGGGCGATGGCTGGCGGCAGGAGCAGCCGGCCGCTGCCCGCCACCCCCTCACGGCCGTTTCCATCCGTCACCACCACCCAACCTTGCAGCAGCAACCTATCGCCGTGGGGCTGCACGCCCCCTTCCAGGCCAAAACCCAGGTCCGCCCCGCACGCCTGCAAGGCGGCATAGGCCCGGTTCCGCGCTCCGGCGATGGTCTCCTCGTCGGTCTGGGGCATGGCGCTGACGCCGGTCTCCACCGCCAGCGGCCACACCTCAGCCTGCGGCCACACTTTAGCGACGACCTCGCGCACGGCCGCCACCTTTACCGGATTTGTTGAACCAACGGCAATTTTCATAGTTTTTGGGTGGTTGGTTGGTTAGTTGGGTGGTTGGTGGATTGGTTGGTTGGCGCGAATTGTCCG
>CAYONK010000637.1:0-2980 GCA_964405285.1 uncultured Ardenticatenaceae bacterium | reverse complement strand
GCAGATTCGGCCGGAATAGTCCTCGGTGTGTATCTCTGGGCTGGTGCTGCAAGGGTTGATGAAGCCGAGCGAGTGCCCGGCGTTTGGCAAGGAATGCACCCCGGAACGGCCGTTAGGGGCTACCATGGTCTCCGGCGAAGGGGCGTGCGCCGCCTACTACCGCTATAAGAGAGAAGGCTGAATGATTAATGCTGAATGCTGAATGGCTCTCTTCATTCATCATTCCTCATTCAGCATTCCTAATTAACCATGCTCGACCACTTCGGATTTCTCGCCCCTTTTTATGAACGCTTCATCCCACCGCCAGATGGCGAGCGTTGGAAGGAATTGTTGGATTTGCCGGTTAACGGCCGTCTTCTAGACGCCGGCGGTGGCACAGGGCGGGTATCCGGTCAGCTACGGCCGTTCCTCGCCCAACTCGTCATCTCCGACGAATCTGCCAAAATGCTGGCCCAGGCGCGGGAAAAATTGCTCTGCTGCACGGCCGTTTCCCACGCCGAAACACTCCCCTTCCCCGACGCCAGCTTCGAGCGGATCATGGTGGTGGACGCCCTCCATCACTTTGCCGACCAGCGCCGGGCGATTGCCGAATTGGTAAGGGTGTTGCAGCCAAACGGCCGTCTTGTCATCGAAGAACCAGACCTCCACCGTTTCAGCGTCAAACTCGTCGCCCTCGCCGAAAAAGTGGCCCTGATGCGCAGCAAATTCTACACCCCCGAAGCCATCCGCGACATGGTAGCCGCCCATGGCCTGACAACCGAGATTAAGACAGACGGCCGTTTTGCCGCCTGGGTGATTGCTGACAAAAGAGATTAGAGATTGGAGAGTGGAGACCAAGCAATCCCCAATCCCCCGCCCCCTTACTTCCTAAACATATGACAAATAACACATCTTCCGAACCCGTCTACATCGAGTCCGCCTTCTGCCCCGTGCCCATCCGTGACCGGGGCTACGTGATTATGGGGCACGGCAGCGGTGGCAAACTTTCCCACGACCTGATCGCCGCCCGCTTCCTGCCCGCCTTCGACAACGAGAGTCTGCGCGCCGGGAACGATGCTGGCGTCGTACCACCCTTCGACGGCCCGTTGGCCATCAGCACCGACGCCCATGTCGTCTGGCCGCTCTTCTTCCCCGGCGGCGACATCGGCAAGCTGGCCGTTTGCGGCACAGTCAACGATGTGGCGATGATGGGGGCAATCCCGCTCTATCTCACCGCCAGTTTCATCTTGGAAGAGGGGCTAGAGATTGGCCTGCTGGAGCGCGTGGTCGAATCCATGCAGAGCGCTGCCGCTGAAGCCGGCGTGCAAATCGTCGCTGGCGATACGAAGGTGGTGGAGCGTGGCAAAGCCGATGGCCTTTACATCAGCACAGCAGGGGTGGGGGCGCTGCGGCCGGCCGTAAACATCGGCGGCGCAAACGCGAAACCCGGCGATGTGGTGATTGTCTCTGGCGCGTTGGGCGATCATGGCATTGCCGTGTTGGGGGCGCGGGGCGAATTGGGCTTCGAGTCTGATTTGCAGAGCGACGTGGCTCCGCTCAATCATCTGGTAACGGCGATTCTGGCGGCCAGCGCTAACGTCCGCGTCCTGCGCGACCCGACGCGGGGCGGCCTGGCGACCACGCTCAACGAAATTGCCCGGCAGTCCCAGGTGGGCATTGTGTTGCAAGAGAATAAGCTGCCGGTGCGGCCGGCCGTGCGCGCCGCCTGTGAAATGCTCGGTTTTGACCCCCTCTACATTGCCAACGAAGGCAAACTGGTCGCCATCGTCGGCCGGGAAGACGCCGAAGCCGTCCTGGCAACCATGCGCCAGACCCGCTACGGTGAAGAGTCCGTCATCATTGGTGAAGTGACAGACAGCGCTCCCGGCCGCGTCCTCCTCAAAACCGGCTTCGGCAGTACCCGCATCGTAGACATGCTCATGGGAGAAATGCTGCCGCGAATTTGTTGATTGGGAGATTGGAGATTAAGCTAATCTCCAATCTCCAATCTCATCCCCTCCTCTGCGCAATCGGCAGCAGGTAGTCATCCAGCATCTTGTCCAGCGACTCAAACGACTCGAAGACAAAGAAAATCGGGTTGAAGGCGTAGACCGTCTTCGGAATTTGGGCGATGTAGGCCACGTCGAAGGGAGCCAATAACACGTCTCCGCCAAAGTAGCGGGTCCGGGCGATGCCCAGTTCTCCATACAATCCGCGCACCACATTCCAGCCCTGCTCGTGTGAAGACATTTCCCCTTGCTGATGCAGCCGGTTGATCCCGGCAATCAATTGGTTCACCTGCGCTTCATTGGCGTAGAAGTGATCACAAATTTGCGCGTAGACATTGGCGCGATAATCCACCACTTCGTCTCGGTCCAGCCGGTAGAATTCCATGATAGTATGGGCCAACTCGGCCCGGCCGGAGATGATGCCAGCGCCAAAAATCTTCAGCCGGTTGTCTTCCATCACCAGACCAAATTCAGTGCTGTACCAGGCCAGCCGCTTGATCACTTCGCGCTCTTCCGGGGTGGCTTTCAGGTAAGCCGGGGCGAATTTGTCCTCCAGGGCGGCGTAGAAGGGTTGCGTCAGATAGGGTAGGTGGCCGAAAATGTCGTGGAACATGTCCGGCTCTGGGGTGAATTTCATCTGGTCGCGGGTGCGCAGGTAGTCGGTGATGAGGAAGATGCGTTGGGCGAATTTGTCGTACCAATCGTCAGCTTTCGTGTAACGAACAACGGTGCGTTCCACCGCCCATCCGGTGCGCGGCGTAATCTGTTCGTTGAGATGGGCAACGGTGGGGATGCGCTGCGGATCGAGTTGCAGCCGGTGCAGCCCTTCGTGGTATTCCCAACAGAGGTGTTCCAACAGGTGGGATTGGTGGATACCACCATATAGGTCGGCCCAAATGGCGTGTTGTTCCTCGCTAAATGCGATCTCTTGGGTGTCGCGGGTGTACTCTTCTTCTCTGGTGCGAAGGTCGGTGGCGATGTCGCCGGTGTAA
>CAYONK010000636.1:0-2987 GCA_964405285.1 uncultured Ardenticatenaceae bacterium | reverse complement strand
GCGCCTATGAGCAAATCGGCGGGCACGCGGCGGTGCGCGACAACATCGTCGAAGATGTGGGGCTGGCCCGGCTGGTCAAACGGGCCGGGCTGCGCCTGCGCATGGCCGACGGCAACCGGTTGATCGGCTGTCGCATGTACCCGGACTGGCCGGCCGTGCGCGACGGGTTCGCCAAGAATATCCTGGCCGGGCACGGGAACAGCGTGCCCTTCTTATTACTTTCTACCCTGTTTCATTGGCTGGTCTTCCTCTTTCCCTGGGGTTGGTGGCTGCTGACTGGCTCCTGGTGGGCATTGAGCCTGGGGCTGGCGGGATTGGGATTGCGGGGGATAACGGCCGTTTTCACCCACCAACGCCCCCACGACGCCCTGCTCATGCCCCTCTCCGTCCTCCTCATGACCCGCATCGCCGCCCAGTCTATCGCCTGGCATTATCGCGGCGGCCCGCGCTGGAAAGGCCGCATCATCGGGAAACGGGAAGAGATAAAGGACACAGATACACACAGATGAACACAGATTTTTCTGCTTTCATCTGCTTTTATCTGTGTGCATCTGTGGAAATCTGTGTCCCTAAAAATGATAGGAACACGGAGAGAAAGACCTCTTCCCCTCCGTGTCCCTCTACTCCTCTCCGTGCAACTCCGTGTAACAAAACATGATAAACCAAGAGATTGTTATTATCGGCGCAGGCATTGGCGGGTTGAGCGCGGGCATCAGGCTGGCGGCGGTCGGGCAGCGCGTCCGCATTTTGGAGAAAAACGGCGCGATTGGCGGCAAGATGGGGCAGTTCCGGCAAGATGGCTTCCGCTGGGACACCGGCCCCTCGGTCATCACCATGCGCCATGTGTTCGAGGAGTTGTTCGCCGCCGCCGGCCGTGATCTGGCCGATTATCTGACCTTGCTGCCGGTAGAACCGCTCACCCGCTACTTCTACCCGGACGGCGTGGCGCTGGACGCCACCCGCGACCTGGCGGCGATGGCCGGGCAGATCGCCGCCCTGGAGCCGCGTGACGTGGAGGGCTACCTGAGCTATCTGGCTTACGCCGCCCGGCTGCACCGGATCACCGGCCCCGTCTTCATCTACGATCAGCCGCCCACCTGGCGCAGCTTCTTGCGCGTGCCGGTGCAGGATTGGCTCAAGGCCGACGGGCTGCGCACGATGGATGGGGCGATCCGCCAGTACGTGCGCTCGCCCCATTTGCGCCAACTGCTTGGCCGCTTCGCCACCTACGTCGGCGGCAGCCCCTATCTGGCCCCGGCCACCCTCAACGTCATCGCCCACGTGGAGATGACCGGCGGCGTCTGGTATCCGCAGGGGGGCATCTACCAGATTGGCGCGGCGCTGGCCCGGCTGGCGGCCGAGTTGGGCGTGGTGATTGAGACGGGGCGGGATGTGGCCGAGATTGTGCGGGAAAACGGCCGTTGCGCCGCCGTCCGCCTGACCGATGGAACCCTCTACCCGGCGCGGGCGGTGGTGAGCAATCTGGACGTTTCCACCACCTACCAACGGCTGCTGCCCGATCTGCCCTACCGCCCCCCGGCCGAAACCTCCTGCTCCGGCTTCATCCTGCTGCTGGGCGTGGCCGGGGAATCGCCCGCGCTGGCCCACCACAACATCTTCTTCTCCGCCGACTATCCGGCCGAGTTCCGCGCCATCTTCCACGATGGCCTGCCACCCGACGACCCGACCATCTACGTCGCCATCACCAGCAAGACCGACCCGGACCACGCGCCGCCCGGCCAGGAAAACTGGTTTGTCCTGGTGAACGCCCCGGCGGCCGACGGCCGTTTCGATTGGTCCACCCACGCCCCCGCCTACCGCGACCGGGTGCTGGCCCGGCTGGCGGCGCATGGGGTAGACCTGAGCGGCCGGATCGTCAGCGAGCGCGTCATCACCCCGGATGAATTGGCGGCGCAGAGCGGAGCCTGGCGCGGGGCGCTCTATGGCGCGTCGCCCAACAGCAAATTCAGCGCCTTCCGCCGTCCGCCCAACCGCGCCCGCGACGTGACCGGCCTCTACTTCGCCGGTGGCACCACCCATCCCGGCGGCGGCGTGCCCATGGTCACGCTGTCCGGCAAAGTGGCGGCGGAGATGGTTTTGGAGGAAGTTGGGAGTTGGTAGTTGATAGTTGACAGTAAAGATCAACTCCCAACTCCCAACTCCCAACTATCAACTATGAACCTCAATACCCTCCCCCTCTTCCAAGACGAAATCCACCAGACCTACGCCCGGCGGGGCGATGGGCGCGGGGCGGCTTTGCTGATTCATGGCTTTCCTGGCACGCCGGCCGAGATGCGGCCGTTGGCTGAGGCTTTGCATGGGCAAGGTTGGAGCGTGCAGGCTCCTCTGCTGCCCGGCTTTGGGCCAAACATTGACCAGTTATTTGTCCAGCGCAAGGAGGATTGGCTGGCCAAGGTGTTGGCGGCGCAGGCCGCGCTGCGGTCGGACCATGAGCGCGTTTTGCTCATTGGCTATTCGATGGGCGGGGCGATTGCCCTGAACGTCGCCGCCCAATCGCCGCCCGATGGGCTGGTCTTGCTGGCTCCTTTCTGGCGCGTTGGCACAGGGCTGCACCGGCTGATCTGGCAGGGCTTGCGGCGGCTGGGGCCAGAGTTCCAGCCGTTCAAGCGGCTCGATTTCGCTAACCCCGAAGTGCGCCTCGCCTTTGGCGATATGCTGGGGAATGTGGACCTGGACGACCCGGCGGTGCAAGAGTTGTTCCGCCAACTGCGCGTGCCGGTGCGGTTGGTGGATGAGGTGTTCGCCCTGGGGCAGGCGGCGCGGGCGGCGGCGGCCCAGGTCCATACCCCCACCCTCGTCATCCAGGGGGACGCCGACCCGACCATCGCCCCGGCGGCGACGTATGAATTGCTGCGGACCATGCCCGCCCCGGCGCGCTATGTCGAGGTGAAGGCGGGGCATGAGTTGGTGCAGGGGAAAACGGCCGTTTTCCCCCAAATCAGCCAGGCGGTGTTGGCTTTTGCCGG
>CAYONK010000635.1:0-2991 GCA_964405285.1 uncultured Ardenticatenaceae bacterium | reverse complement strand
ATGGCGATAACGCCGGAACACCTCGGAACGGAGCGACGCCGGATCGGCCAATTCTCGCTCCAGGTCGGCCCGCGCCAGCTTTTGCCGGTTGATGGCCCGGTTGTGGCCCAACTGCGCCACCCCTTCCGGCCAGCCGCGTGATCCGAATAGGCTGTGAAAGTAGATGCCCGGCACGCCGCGCAAGCTCAACATCAGCGCCTGGGCGGCGCTGAAGCGGCGGGCCATCAGGCCAATATCTTCCGCTTCGCCGGGCGCGCCCAGGGCGTCCAAATAGTTGATGTTCAGCTCATACGGGCTGACGCTGCCGTCCGGCTGGTGGCGATAGGAGACGAAACCGCCCAACGCCTGCACCCGTTCCGCCAACGCCTCAATTTGCGCCTCGCTGAGGAAGCCGCGCGCCGGGGTGAGGCCGATGCCGTCGTGGGAGGCGAGGAAGTTGAAGAAGGTGGCGCGTGGGTCGGGCAGCCGCAGCCCGTCGGCCCATTGAGAGAGGACGCTGGCGTCGCCCTGGTGGAAGGTGTGGAGGGTCAGCGGCGGCAGGGAGAAGTTGTAGACCATCTGCGCCTCGTTGCGGCCGTCGCCGAAATAGGAGATATTTTCCTCGTGGGGCACGTTGGTCTCGGTGATGAGAAAGACGTGGGGGGCGGCTTCGTCCAGCAGAGCGCGCATCAATTGGATGATTTGATGGGTTTGCGGCAGGTGGAGGCAGCGCGTACCGATCTCCTTCCACATGAAGGCGATGGCGTCCAGCCGGATGAATTCCGCCCCCTGGCTGACGTAGAAGAGCAGCGTTTCCAGCACTTCTAGCAGTACGTCGGGATGGCGGTAGTTGAGGTCTATCTGGTCGGCGCTGAAGGTGGTCCAGACCCGTTTGGGGCCAACGGCCGTTTCCACCTCTGTCAGTAAGGGGAGGGCGCGGGGGCGGAAAACGGCCGTCAGGTCCACTTCGCCCTCCACCACCGTAAAATAGTCGCGGTAGCGCGGCTCGTCGCGCAAAAAACGCTGGAACCAATCGCTCTGCGCCGAGATATGGTTGATCACGGCGTCGAACATCAGGCGAAACGACTCGCCCAGGCGGGCCACGTCTGCCCAATCGCCTAAATCGGGGCGCACCTGTTGGTAATCAATAACGGAAAAACCGTCGTCGGAGGAGTAGGGATAGAAGGGCAGCAGGTGGATGGCGTTGACGACACCAGTTAAGTGCGCCCGGCAAAAATCGGTCAGCGTGGGCAGGAAGGGCCGCCCCGCTTCGCCCACCTGATCGGCGTAGGTGATGAGGATGGCGTCTTGGGGGGAGAGAACGGCCGTTTTCCCCCCCGGCACTCTCCCCTGATACCTCGCCACCAATTCCTCTACTCGCGCAAATGTCTCCCGCCCCACCTCCTCGCCATAAATCTCTTGCAACAGTGCCAGCATAAAAACCCCGTTCAATTTCGGATTTTGGATTTTGGATTGGGCGCCACCAGCAACCAGCAACCAGCCACCAGCTACCAGCTACCCATACAACACCCGCTCACTCTCCGGGTCTACCCAACGAATTTTATCCGCCGGGAAGCGAAGGTAGACCGTTTGGCCGGGCGCAACCATGAAGGTGGGATGGGTCGCTACTTTCACAACGTCCCGGCCGATCTCCACCGTCAGCAGATTTTGCGAGCCGAGCGGTTCCACCACCTGCACCTCCACCGGCAGGGAATCGGCCACCGGTTCGGCCAACGTTTCCATATTTTCGGCGCGAATGCCCAGGATGATCCGCTGTCCATCCAACCGCGCCAACTCACCCTGCACCTCCATCACCGGCGTCAGATGAAAATCACCGATGTTTACCTGCACCTGCCCATTGTGCCGTTGCACCTGGCCCGACATAAAATTCATCGGTGGATTGCCGATAAAGCTGCCCACAAACCAGTTAGCGGGCAAATCATAGACGCTGTTGGGATGGTCAAACTGTTGGATGATACCATCTTTCATCACCGCGATCCGGTCGCCCATGCTCAACGCCTCAATCTGATCGTGGGTCACATAAATCGTCGTCGCCCCGATCTCCCGCAGCAGCTTTTTCAGTTCGGCGCGCATCTCCAACCGCAGCAGCGCGTCCAGATTGCTCAGCGGCTCATCCATCAGCAGCACTTTGGCTTCCATGGCGATGGCCCGCGCCACCGCCACGCGCTGCCGCTGCCCGCCGCTCATCTTGTTCGGATACCGATCCAGCATCCCCTCAATGTGCAGCAGTTCCGCCGCCCGGCCGACGCGCCGCTCAATCTCCTTTTTGTCCATCTTATTCATCTTCAGGCCAAAGGCGATGTTGTCATACACCTTCATGTGCGGGAAGATGGCATAGCTCTGGAAGACCATCGAGATTTGCCGTTCGCGGGGGGGCAGATAGGTCACATCCCGGCCGCCAATACTGACGCGCCCCTCGTCGGCCATGCCCAACCCGGCAATCGCCCGCAGCAGCGTCGTCTTGCCGCAGCCCGACGGCCCCAACAGCACCACAAACTCCTGGTCCTCCACCGTCAAGGAGACATTATCAATCGCCACAAAATCGCCAAAACGCTTGGTCACGTTCTCAATCAAAATCTCAGCCATAGAATTACCTGTCAGTTGGGAGTTGGGAGTTGATAGTTGGTAGTTGGTAGAGCCACTACCAACTACCAACTATCAACTATCAACTAACTATCCTACTTCGTCATCTGCCCCCACATGTTGAACAGATAGCGGCGGATGAAGAAGATGAAAATCACCGACGGCAGGAGCATGAAGAAGCCCCCGGCAAATTTATACGGTTCCGACGACTGCCCCAGGGCGTTTAGCACTTGGGCGGGCAGGGTGCGGTTTTGGATGGTCAGCACGCTGGCGGCGAAAACCTCGTTCCAGGACATGACAAAGGTGAAGATGGCCGCCGCCGCAATGCCCGGCAGCACCAGGGGCAGCACCACCTGGCGAAACGCCTGGAACGGCGTGCAGCCGAACACCTGCGCCGCCTCTTCCAAC
>CAYONK010000634.1:0-3000 GCA_964405285.1 uncultured Ardenticatenaceae bacterium | reverse complement strand
AGCATACGTGGCAGATAACCCGATTGCCTGCACGGTCATTGGCGCCGGCCGCGCCCTGGCGGAACTGCCCATTCTGCAACGTAGCATCCCTGACCTTTAAGCCGGGGCTTGTACATTAAGAAAAAAAGCCTCGCCAGAACTGGCGAGGCTTTTCTATGCCTGGGGAGGATCGAGGTAGAAGGTCATGCGCTGCATTTGCACGACTGGGTCGCTGTAGCTTACCTGGACATCTGGCGGGACGTTTAGATGGACGGGGACGTAGCTGAGGATGGCCTGAACGCCGCTGGCCACCAACGTATCGGTAATCACCTGGACGACGTTGATGGGTACGGCCAGAATGGCGATTTTGACGTGTTCGCGTTGGATGGTTTCCTCAAGCTCGCTGATGGGTTGGACGGCTAGGCCACCCATTTGTGCGCCGATCTTGGCGGGATCGCTATCGAAAATCCAACGGATATGGAAGCCCCGGTGTTGGAAACCGGCGTAGTTGGCCAGGGCATGACCCAGATAACCGGCTCCGATGATGGCGACGGGCCATTCGTTGGTCAGGTGCAGGATATTTTGCAGTTGCTCGACGAGGTAGTTGATGTGGTAGCCAGTCCCTTGTTTACCAAATTCGCCAAAGTGGGAGAGGTCTTTGCGGATTTGCGCGGAACTAATGCCCAGGCGACGCCCAAGTTCGTGGGATGAGGTGGTATGTTTGCCCTCGTCTTCAGCCAGACGGCGCAGTTCTCGCAAATAGATAGGGAGCCTACCGATAACAATATCTGGGATTTCGGCCACGATACGATTGCCTCTTCAGAATTCGTGGAAGTTTTCACAATTGTAACATAAGGAAGTCGGGTAGTCTAATAGTCGTTAGTCAGGTAGTCTGGTAGTCTAATAGTCGGGCAGTCTGGTAGTCGGGTAGCCGGATTGCTTGACTACAAGACTACTCGACTACCAGACTACTCGACTACCAGACTACTCGACTACAAGACTACTCGACTACAAGACTATTCCAATGCATCTGGCGATTAATGGGTATTTTTGGCAACGGCCGTTTACCGGCACAGGCCAATACACGCGCAATCTGGTCTACTATCTGAACCGGATGGTCTCTGACCTGGAGATCACGCTGGTCGTGCCGCAGTTCCCTGGCGAGGAGGCGGCAACGGCCGTTCCTCCCAGCGTCCGCCTCCAAGCCGTCCCGACAAAACCGGGCAACCTGGGTAAAGTGCAATTCGAGCAGAGCCTCTTCCCGGCCGCCTGCCGCGAGGCGGGGGCGACGCTGGCCCACGTCCCCTACTGGGGCGGCCCGCTGCGCTCGCCGGTGCCGCTGGTGGTGACGATCCATGACCTGACGACGCTGCTCGTGCCGGAGTACCGGCGCGGGGCGAAGGCGCGGCTGTATAATGCCCTGGTCAGCGCCAGCGCGCGCGGGGCGAGCCAGATCATCACCGATTCGTTGGCGAGCAAGGGGGAGATTGTGGAGCATTTGGGGATTGAGGAAGAGCGGGTAACGGCCGTTTACCTGGCCGCCGGTCCGCAATACACCCCCAAAGAAAACAGCCTGGTTGACATGGCGGTGCTGCGCAAGTACGATCTGCCCGACTTTTACATTCTTTATCTGGGCGGCTACGAGATTCACAAGAATGTGACCACCCTGCTGCTGGCCTGGACCTACGTCAGCCAGGCGTTGGGGACGGAGTATCCGCTGGTGTTGGCCGGGAGAAAGCCGGTGGCGGGAACGGCCGTTTTCCCCGACTACGACAGCTACATCCAAAAGCTGCGCCTGGAAGAGTACGTGCGCTGGATCGGCTACGTGGACGAGGAGGACAAGCCGGTTCTGTACCGCAACGCCGAAACCTTCGTCTTCCCCAGCCGGCGCGAGGGCTTTGGCCTGCCGGTGTTAGAGGCGATGGCCTGCGGCACGCCCGTTGTCACCAGCGACGCCACTTCGCTGCTAGAAGTGGTCGGCGACGCCGCCTTCGCCGTAGACCCCGATGACGAACGGGGAATGGCCGGGGCGATCATCGCCAGCATCGTCCAGGAAAATCTGGCGGCCGAGCTGCGGCAAAAAGGCGAAAAGCAAGCCGCCTCCTTCTCCTGGGAGAAGACGGTGGCGGAGACGCTGGCGGTATATGAAAGAGCGTTGAGAGGGTGAACAGTGTACAGTGTACAGTGTTCGGTGAACAGTGTGCGGTCTAACTGCATACTGTTCACTGTATACTGCACACTGACTATCTGTATACTGCACACTGACTATAAAGAGGAAGCGATGAGAATTGATACGCAACTGGCAATAGATGTGCAAACGGCCGTTGGCGCAGCCCAGTCTAGTGGGGCGCTGCCGCCGTTTGACGTGCCGGAAGTTTTGATCGAAAAGCCGCGCGAGGCGACGCATGGCGATTACGCCACGCCGGTCGCCCTGCGTCTGGCGAAGGCGGCCCGCATGGCCCCCCTGAAAATCGCCGAGGCCATCGTCGCCCATTTGCCGCCCGCCGATTACCTGGCCGGGGCGACGGTCGCCGCGCCCGGCTTCATCAACTTCCGCCTGGCCGCGCCTTACTTGCAGGCGCAGGTGGCCGAGATTTTGACGGCAGGGCTGGATTACGGCCGGATCAACCTGGGCGAAGGGCAAAAAGCGCAGGTGGAATGCGTCAGCGCCAACCCCACCGGGCCGATCCACATCGGCCGCACGCGGGGCGGGGTGATGGGCGATACGCTGGCCCGCGCCATGCGCGCCGCCGGTTACGACACCATCCTGGAATACTACTACAACGACGCCGGACGGCAGGTGACGCTGCTCGGCGAATCCACCAAAATCCGCTATTTGCAGCTTCTTGGCCAGGCGGCCGAATTGGGCGACGAGCATTACAAAGGGGAGTACATTCAGGACATCGCTCAGGAGTTGTTGACGGTGCATGGCGACGGCCTGCGCGACGAAGCGGCCGATTACTTCGCCGATTACGCCAAAAATCGCATCTCGGCCAGCCAAAAGGAGAGCCTGAAGCGGAT